>JBAWVV010000087.1:0-13101 GCA_037147115.1 Planctomycetia bacterium
TCGCCCTTGTTGCTGGAACAGCCGACCGCCATCAGGCAGACAAGGGTGAGCAGGAGACCACGAACCATGACAGGGATCCTCGAGCGGGGAGATGCGGGGAAAAAGAAGATGCTAAGGGCAATGGATTCGATCGAAGGAAGAAAAAAAGTGCCCCGACCCCGGCGATGCTGCCGGGGCCGGGGGCTCGTGTGTCGCGATCAGCGGTTGAGGACGTTATCGGGGACCACCGTGCCATCGGCGATGTCGACCAGCGCCGTGATCACCGTCCCGACCTGAACCGACGTCACCGAGCCATCGGCGAGGCCGATCGTCGCGCCGCCCGGGTGGGGCGTGCCCCAGTGGCCACGGAAATTGGTCCAGCCGATGCCGTCGCACCTTTGATCTTGGAAGACGTTCTGCGTGGCACACACGCCTCCGGAGCTCAAGGCTCGCGTCGTCTCGACGGCGCCGGCAAACGCCGCGTCGCGGTAGGAGAGGCAGCCAGAATTGTACATCCGCGTGTCCATCGAGATCTCGCCGACCAGAAGCGTGTAGCTCGTGCCGTCGACGATGTCGGAGATTCGGACCGGCCGGCTGACGTCGTACGAGTTATACCGCTGATAGCCTTTGTTGCGCGGCCAGTTCTGGTCGATATCACCAGCCTTGGCGATCTTCGTGAGAATCTGCGACTGGCTCTGCGTGCCGGCGATGCCGTGATCAGGGGTGATCGCCTGGTTGGTGGCATAGTCGGTGACCATGACCTTCGTCTGGCCACCGGTGAGGAGGTAGTGGGCGGCGAAGCCGAGGGCCGTCGGGAGCGTGCCGTTGGAGTTGGGGATGTTGGTGAAGATCCGATCGTTGCCGGCACCGTCGCCGACCGTCTCGGCACCGTTGCCGCCTCGCGATGGACAGGAGAAGACCGGCATCGTTGCATAGAACGCCGTGTTGTTAAATTCGTTGCTGAGCTCCATGAACGACGCGGCCGCGTAAAACGGGCTGCCGGTTTGGGTCTCGACTCCGCCGACCGGGGTGCCGAACGACCAGGCCCGATAGCGGCCCGAAGCCAGCTCGAACGCTCCGCCGCTGGTGGGGGGGCAGAGCGTTCCGCCAGCGAGAACGCCGGCCTGATCGCGGGTCGACACCGAAGCACCACCGAGGGGGAAGCACTTGTTGCTCGACTCGAAGTTCATCATTCCGAGGACGAGGTTCTTGACGTTGTTGATGCAGCTCATCTTGCGAGCCGCTTCCCGCGCCGACTGCACGGCCGGAAGGAGGAGGCCGACGAGCGTACCGATGATGGCGATGACGACAAGGAGCTCGACGAGCGTGAACCCGCCGCGACGGAGGGGGGGCCGAAGTGACATGGGAAGGGATCTCCAGGAAATGCGGGGAATAAAAAAATGAGCGGAAATAAAAAATCGAATCGAGCTGCGAAGCGATAGTCGATCGACGCCAGCGGAGCAAATGCCAACAACGCCACCGTGGCGTGTCAGGATTGAGAAGCCCCCCAAGCATCAACGGTTATCGAACCACTTTCTGACCCAGCCACCTTAGCCAGCCCTATGGTTTCTTTAATTGTAGGTGAAAACCTCGGCGAGCGCGGTGGGGGCACTCACGCCCGAGGGCCACGAAATGCCGAAACGGGCATGGCGCGCACGAAACGGGCATGGCGCGCACGAAACGGGCATGGCGCGCACGAAACAGTTCGCGATCTGGCAACGCCAACAATCAATGTAGGGGTATCACCCCCATACAACTCCATCCGACGGAAGGACCTAACCATCCTATCGATGGATAGATTTACAACTTTATGACCTTCACTTCACGCTGCCTGGGACATTGGCGATCGCCCCACCCAGACATTCCGGCACCGCAATCTCGTCGAAGCACCCCGAAACCGAACCCAAAAAGGTCATAGGCTCAAAGAGCGGATTGGGAAAACGAGCCGTCCCAGCCTGCCGCCCCCCCCTTTTGGGAAGAGTGACGGGGACTGGGCTGACTCACAGCCCTCCCAGATAGGCGAGTAGGTCGGCGGCGTCGGCAGCCGTGAGGTCTCGAAGGAGCTGCTCCGGCATGAGCGACTGCGACTGCTGGACGAGCTGCTCTATCTCGTCACGCTGGATCCGCGTGTCGCGTCCTTGGGCGTCACGGATCACGATCTCGCTCTCGGATCGCTCTCCAAGGAGCCCGGTGTGGACAAGGCCGTCCTTGGTCTCCACATACCAGGTGGCAAACTTCGGATCGACCTTCCGGGAGGGCTCGAGGAGGCTTTCGAGGAGCTCCGCCCGCGTCAGCCGCTTGCCGATCCCGACCAGATCGGGGCCGACCGCCGGCCGGTCGGCAGCCTGCTCGGCGGCCGTGCGATGGCAGCTCCGGCAGGTCAGGGTGGCCGATTCCCACAGCTTTCTCCCCCGGTCGGCATCCCCCTCGAGCGCGAGCAGTTCGGCCGCCATGATGCTCGTTCCGAGCCGCTCGCGCCGCTGCTCCTCAGGGGTGAATCGCTCGAAGAGATCGCGAACCTGCGGGTCGCCTTGGGAAGTCCCCCAAGCCACGATCCGTGCCCGGTCATCGGCCGGAAGCGACCCGCCGTCGATCGCCCGGAGGAGACCGAGTGCCTCTGAGGGGGTGGCGCCGGTCGGCAGATGGTCGGTGTCGACTGGGGCCGCCCCGGCCGGGGCGGCCTCGCTCGGCAGACCTTCAATCCAGTCGCCGATCAGCTTCAGGCCTTGTGCATCGACGACGGACGAGCCGAAGTGGGGCATCCGCCCGCGGCCGAGCGTCGCCATTCGGTAATAGAGGACCGACTTCGTCGGATCGCCGGCCGCCACTACCGCCGCGTCGTCGAGGGCGAAGGTGCCATGGCTCGGCCGCAGACCGACGAGCTTCGTGCGGTCGAGGGCCATGTCGGAGCGGACATCGAAATCGGAGGCTCCACCCCCGCCGCGCAGATGACACTGGGCGCAGTTCATCTGCAGGTAGCTGCGGGCCCGGCGGTCGAGATCGGCGGTCGTGTCGTAGGGATCGACTGGCGGCGTCACGCTCTCGTCGAGCGGCTTGGCGAGGAGCCCGAGCTCGGAAAAGAGCCGCAGTTGATTGATGGCAGCGCCGTCGCTGCCAGCGACCGCCGCGCGGGGATCGGCGGGGCGGTTGAGCTGCGCTGGCGTGAATCCGTACAGCGACCCACCCCGGGTCGTGTGGCACATCAGGCACTCGGTGCGGCTGGCGACGCGATAGCTTTGCCGATGGAGAACGTCCGGATCGGCTCGGTCAGCGATCTCGAGACGGACTCCCGCCCCTTCCGGGCCGACGAGCTCGGCGTCGGTCTGCTCATCGTTCCAGAGATAGCTGTAGGCGCACCAGTCAGCGCCATTGAAATGGAGGAGCTGGGTCTCGATCCGCCGGGTGGTGCCGGGGGCGGTCTCGATGGCGATCGTCTTGGCGAGGACACCGTCGGTGGGAAACTTGAACTTCCCGCGGATGAAACCCTGCTGGGGATTCTGCGCTTCGTAGAGGGAGAGCTCCTCCTTCTCCGGCAGGGCGAGCCAACGCTCGGCACTCGTGCCGTCGGCCCACGCCTCGGCGCTGATCGAATAGGGAACGACCCCCGCCGCCGGCATCTGGGTGGCGGTGTTGGCAAACAGCCCGGTTTCGCTCAAGCGCGTGGGGAAGCGGAGGTTGGCCTCCACCGGCGGGCGGCGGACGAGCCGGTGGAGCGAGCCGGAGTCGTAGTCGACCAGGAGCACCTCGCCGTCTGGCCCAAGGCCGAAAGTCGAGAGGGCCAGCGGCGTGTCGGCAAGCTCTTCCTGCCAGGTGATCCGCGTGCCATCGTGCCGCAGCCCCCACACCTTCCCGGTGACATAGTCGCCATACACATAAGCCCCAGCCAGCTCGGAAAGCCGGGTGGTGGTCGACACATAGCCTCCGGTGATCGAACGACTCTCGGTGTGCGGATGGGAGATCACCGGCGGGGTGATCGGATCAGGGCCCCTACGCCGATCCCCCACCACAGGCTGCGGCCCCTCCATGATGCTCCAGCCATAGTTGCCGCCGCGCTCGACGAGATAGATCATCTCCCACAATTCCCATCCCACGTCAGCGACCCACAGCCTCCCCACCCCGTCGAACGACATCCGCCACGGATTCCGCAGACCGTAGGCCCACACCTCCCCCCGCGCCCCCGGGACGTCGACGAATGGATTGTCGGCAGGGATTGAGTAGGGGCGAGGCGGCTCGCCTGCGGCAGTCGGCCCGGCGGGATGATCGACATCGATCCGGAGGATGGATGCGAGGAGATCCTCGATCGACTGCCCCGTACCAAGAGCATCAGGAGGCGTGGCGTCTTGGGAGTCACCGGCGGAGATGTAGAGCATCCCGTCGGGGCCAAACTGGAGGCTGCTGCCATTGTGCCCCCCCGACACCCAGTCGATGACCCGCTCCTCGCTGGCCGGATCGATCGTCGGCGGATCGGAGGTCGAGACGGTGAACCGCGACACGCGCGTGCCGTCGGCGATCTTCGCCTGGAGGGCGTACACGAGGAAGCACTGCCGATTCTCGGCGAAGCGCGGGTGGAAGGCGAGGCCGAAGAGGTGATCGAACCCTGCGATCGACCCCAGATCACAGACGAGGTCGGCGTGAGCCACCTCCTCATACCCATCGCCTCCGGATCGAGGCCGCAGCGGGAACGAATACACCTTCCCCTTCTCTTCGGTGATCACCATCCGATCGCTTCCGGGGATCGACACGAGCTCCGTCGGCTTGTCGAAGCGGAGCACGGGGAGGACCGGCTCGTGGCCGAACGGTGGCGGCGGGATCGGGGCTCCGCTGATCCGCGAGCCGGTCCACGCGATGCGCGGCTTGGCTTCCGCCGCGGCGACCGGAGCCGAAAGAAGCGACATCAGCCACCACCAACCGGCCACGGAAAAAAGCAGGGCGCGCATAAGATCCCTAGGGGTTGCACGTGCGACGGGGAGCACGGTCGGGCTGTGCCGGTTGCGCTGAAGTCTCAGTCCATCATGGGCGGCTGAGGGGCCTCTGGCCAGTCCGTTTCCCCCCAAAGGCGTTAGGGGCCCGTTCAGCCCGCCGGCGCCTGGAGCGCCACCATCTCCGCGTAGCGGCCGCCCTGGGCGAGAAGGGCGTCGTGGCTGCCGACCTCGATGATCCGCCCATCCTCGAGGACGACGATCCGATCGGCATGCCGGATCGTGCTCAAACGGTGGGCAATGATGAAGCTCGTCCGGCCATGAAGCAGCCCGGAGAGCCCTGCCTGGATGGCCAGCTCGCTCTCGCTGTCGAGATTGCTCGTCGCCTCGTCGAGGATCAGGATCCGGGCGTCGGCGAGGACCGCCCGGGCGATCGCCAGCCGCTGCCGCTGTCCGCCGCTGATCCGCACGCCGCGCTCGCCGATGAGCGTGCCATAGCCCTCTGGCATGGCGTCGATGAATCCGGCCGCGTGCGCGGCGCGGGCCGCCGCGGCGATCTCGTCGGGGCTCGCATCGCGGCGGGCATAGGCGATGTTCTCGGCGATCGTGCCATCGAACAGGAAGACATCCTGCTCGACGACGCCGAGCAGGCGGCGGTAGGACTCGACGTCAATGCTCCGCACGTCGCGGCCGTCGAGGCTGACGACGCCGGCGGTCGGATCGTAGAAGCGGGCCACGAGGTTGCAGAGCGTCGTCTTCCCCGATCCGCTCCGGCCGACGAGGGCGATCGTCTCTCCCGGCCTGACGTCGAGCGTGATCCCTTGGAGAACGTCGACCGTGGCACCGGGATACCGGAACGAAACCCCGTCGAACGCGATTCTCCCGGCGACTTCCGCGCGGTTGAGCCTGGCGCCGGGCTGGGCCGCGGCCATGTCGAGCGGTTCGGCGAGCAGATCGAGAACGCGGTCAAACCCGGCCAGATTACTCTGGAGTTGCCCGAGGGTGCCCGCGATCACCGCCACCGGCTCGAGCAGCATCGCCATGAAAACGAGGAACATCACCAGATCACCGGGGGTCAATCTCCCGGCGAGCACCTCCATCCCGCCGTAGAGGAGGAGCACCGACGACGCGCCGGGGAGGAGGAGGTCCCAAAACACCTCGAGGATCCGCCCCCACCACCAGGAGAGGAACTCGAGCCGGAGCGTGAGGTGATTGGCGCGGGTGTAGCGCGCCGCCTCGCGGCGCTGGCGACCGAAAGCGCGGACGACGCGCATCCCGCCGAACACCTCGCCGGTGCGGGCATCGACATCGGCCCGTTGGGCCCGGATGTCGCGGTAGAGCGGTCGAAGGATCCGGCTCCAGAGGATGCTCGACATCGCCACCGCAGGGATGAGGAGGAGGCTGCAGAGGAGCATCCGCCAGTCGATCCAGGCGAGGATCAGGAGCCCGCCGACGAATTGCACCAGCGCCCGCCAGGGGTTGAAGAGCATCGTGAAGACAAGCTCGCCGATCCCGCCGGCGTCGTCGCGCAGAAGCGTGCCGGCCCCCCCGGCCCGGAGCTGGTAGATGCGATGGAGCGGGAGCCGGGAGGCATGGGCGAAGACGCGCCGGCGCATCCGCTCCTGAACCCGCTTCGACGTCCGCGTCACGAGCCACCGGCCGGCGAGCGACAACAGGCTCCCGACGAGGATCGTGGACATCACCGCGGCGACAAGGAGGAGGAGCCGCCGCCCCGGCTCGGCCGGCACCGGCACCCAGGGGGGGAGCCAGGTGGGGAGCGTCTGGCCGAGGAGGACATGGTCGATGGCGAGCTTCGTCGAGGCCGCCGGGGCGAGCTTGAGGAGCGTCGACGCCGTACCGAGCGACACCCCAAGGATCACGGCGGTCCAATCGCCACCGAGGACCCACGTCAGCTCGAGGAGCAATCGCGGCAGCGACCGCTGCCGCTGGCTCTTGGCCCGGGTGGCCTGCTCGGCCGGATCGCGGCGACGGCGGCGGTAGTCCTCGTAGCGCTGCCGGCTTCCCTCACCACTCATCGCTCGTTCGCCGCGCTAAAGCGCTCGAAGGCCCACTGCCGCACCTCCCCCTCGGCCCGCCTCCATTCCGGCGGGCTGCCGGCATCCTGCACCATCCACACTACGGCCAGCCTCCGCTGCGGATCGATCGTCATGTTTGTGGCGTGGGCCCCGCCATGGCCAAACGTCCCATCACCGCCGACACTCAAACCGAGGCCATAACTCTCCGGCACGCCGACCGGCGTCTGCCGCCGCGTCAGCTCCGCCACCGCGGCCTCGGAGAGCACGCGGCCGCCGTCGTCGCCGACCCCGCGATCGAGGAGCATCCGACAGAAGCGGCCGCAGTCAGCGGCGGTTGAAAACAGCCCCCCTCCCGGCATCGGATACCGGGCTGCCGAACCGTACGGCTCGGCGAGCTGGCCAATCCCGACCGGCTCGAGCGCCGTCTTGTCGCCATTGGCCCGGTACGACCGGGCGATCCGGCCGATCCGCGACCCGCTCGGCCAGAACGTCGTGTCGTGCATGCCGAGGGGCCGCAGGAGTCGCTCGTCGAGGAAGCGCTCGTAGGGCATCCCCGACACGATCTCGATGATCCGTCCGGCCGTGTTGATGCCGGCGTTGGAATAGCGGTAGGCCGTGCCGGGCTGAAACTCAAGCGGCATCATCGAATAACTGCGGACGGCGGTCGCCAGGGGCACGCTGTCGAGGGTCGGCCGTTCCACGACCGAGGAGAACGGCAGGCCGCTGGTGTGGGAGAGGCAATCCCTGATCGTGATCGGACGCGTCGGTCGGACGAGGCCTTTTTTCTCCCCCTGCCCCTCGCCGCCCCGCTCACTGACCACCCACAGGTCTTGGAACTCCGGGACGTACTTCGCCACCGGGTCATCGAGGGAGATCTTCCCTTCATCAACGAGGATCATGACGGCGGCCGCCGTGATCGGCTTGGTCATCGAGGCGATCCAGAAGAGCGTGTCGGCCGCCATCGGGCGCCGCTCCTCCCGGTCAGCCATCCCGACCGCTTCTTCCGCGACGACCGCGTCGGGGCCGGTGACGAGCACGACCGCCCCTGCCAAGTGGCCGGCATCGACCAGCGGTGTCACCAGGGCCGCGGCCGACTCGCTCTGGGCGAATGCGGCTCCAGGACCGCTCGCTCCCACGATCGACAACGCGATCAGGAGGGCTCGGACGATGCGTTTGCCGCGGGAGATTTCCAAGAGATGAGCTCCGGTGAGGTGATGAGCGCCGGTCACCGATGGTCGGTTGGGCATCAAAAGCGAGCCGCCGGGGAGGACCCCTTGTGTTTCCAGTCTTAAATATCGACCGCGGCCTCCCGCCGGCCAACCCCTCCCCGGGACAAGCCCGGAATGGGACGGTTCGACCTGCGAATCAGCACCATCGCCTCTGAAATCGGTCTGACTCAAGCGCCCGGGCGATCGCGGCCAAGGCGCCCGCCCAAGCTTCGCTTTCGGCAGACCGTCAGGGGTTTTTGGGAGCATACCCGTCCTGGTGGGGGCTGCTGCCTACGATAGACCGCTGGACCGCGTCGTAAAGCTGAAACGCGTCGATTGCCCAGGCGAAACGCTCACTTCGGAGAGATTGCCGTGCTGGGTTCAATCCGCCGCCGTCTGGCAGATATTTTCGACGCCCTCGATAGCCCAGCGGTGCGGGCCTGGCTGGAGCGGGTGGTGGTCACGGGGGCGGCCGTCGGCTTTCTCGTACACCTGTCCGTCATCGGGATCGCCCGACTGTTTCCTGACTTGCCCCAGACGCTCTTCGAGGGAATCGACAAAAGCCCGCTCCATGCGGTCTACACGCCGTTTAGCGTGATCTTGTTCTACGAGGTGATTCTCCTGGTGTTCGCCTTGGCCGCTTCGCATACCGGAGAGGTCGCCAAGCAATACCAGATTATTTCGCTGATCGTCGTCCGCGGAGTTTTCAAGGACATCGGCGGTTTCCACGACCTGGAAAACTGGATTGCGGAGCCCGCCGCGGTTCAGGCCGTGTTGTTCGACATGGCAGGGGCTGTTTTGATGTTCCTGATCGTGACCGGCTTCAACCTGCTGCGGCACGTGACACCGAAGACGCCCACGCATCGTGACCTCGAGGGCTTCATCCAACTTAAAAAAGCCGTGGCCATGTTGCTGCTGGTCGTGCTGGTCACCCTGGCCCTGGTCAATCTGGCCAGTTGGGCCAGGCTGATCGACGGGGTGCCGGTGTTGCTGGCACCGCCGCCGATCGATGTCGATCTCTTCTTTTTCCCCCGATTCTTCGAGTTCATGATCTTCACCGACGTCTTCCTCCTGATCGTATCGCTGGCCTACTATGACCGCTACGAGCACGTTTTTCGCAACGCCGGCTTCGTGATCTCAACGGTCCTCCTGCGGGTCTCCCTCTCGACGCCCAAACCTTACGACGTGGCGCTGGCTCTGAGCGCGATGCTCTACGGACTGGCCGTCCTCGGAGTTTTCGCCTGCTTCGCTGCCATCGAGCGAAAATGGGATAAAGCTCCTTTGGCTGGGTCTGTCAGTCGCCATGGGGGGAAGGATGGATAGAACGGATAGAACGCTGAGGACGGATAGAACGGCAGGCTCTCGGTCGCCTCCCTGCAGAAGCTCTGGAACTTGTTTGATGCTCGCCCCGTGTCGATTCACGGAACGAGGCGCTCAGCCCGGCGGGCCGCCCAGACGGAAGCCCGATTGAAGGCCAACGCCACGATGGCCGAGCCAGCGGCGTAGGACAGCGGCATTGAGCCGTACGAGGCGTCTTTGGGATTGATTGCGACCAGAAGAAACAGAACGACCGCCGTCACGCACGTCAGTGACAGACCGGTAAACACCACGCTCCAAGCATCCCACTTCATAACCAGACTCCACAATTGTGTGTCGAACTTTGAAACCCTTAACCCTGAACCGATATTCCATACTCTGCTAACAGTCGCTTGCTTGCGGCGAGGGCTCGCTCGGCCGACTCGCTCAGCTGCATCGGCCGGCTACCGCCGGCAGGTGGCAGCATCGCGACAGCGAAGATCCGCAGCTTCCCCAGCGTCGACACCCGGGCGCGCTTGTCGAGCACTTCGAAGCTTCGCGTCCTGATCTTCGTTCCGATCGCTTGATAAATCCGCGCTGCCGTCCGGACAGCCAGTTGGGAATCGGAATCGAGCCCGCTGATACCCGCCTCTCCGGCAGCGTAGTAGCCGTCGGCGACTTCGAGAATCGTTTTTACCCCCTCCCGTACCCGCCGTGGATCGGGCGACCCGCCGCCGGGCCGCAGCCCGTCGGTCCACTCAAGTGGCAGGTAGCAGCGAGACCGCCGCCAGTCTTCCGCGACATCGCGGGCGATGTTGGTCAGTTGCATGCCCATGCCGAGCGCCGCGGCGTGGGAAAGATGGCGGCGATCCGCGAGGCCGAGGATTGGACACAAGAGCACGCCGACCGCCCCGGCGACCCGAAAGCAGTAGCGCAGGAGGTCGTCCTCGTGAAAGCCCGCTGCCGCCGTGAGGTCCGACCGCATCCCATCGAGCAGTGCCAGAGCCGCCTCGGGCGGTAAGTCGTGTCGGCCGACGATCTCCGCCAGCCAGCGGCTCTCAGCGGCGACCGGGCTTTGTCCGCCGGTGATTCGGCGCACGTCCTGGGTGGCCCGTTCGACGAACTCACGCGCCTGCTGCGGCGAGGCTGCGGTATCGACGCCGTCGTCGCACCATCGACACCATGCGTAGAGACGCTCGACGTCGACCCGTTTGCCGGCGGGCAGGAGCCGGCTGGCAAACGAGAACGAGCGGCTGTGCCGCCGGATCGACTCCCCCGCTGTCGGGCTGCTAACTGGCGACGACATGGAAGTCGGCCGCGATCGTGTCGCAGGTGGCCTTGGCAGAGTTGACGACGCCGGGCACACCGGCCCCCGGATGGGTGCCCGCCCCGACGAGGTACAGCCCAGGGATGTCTGGGTCGCGGTTGTGGGGGCGGAAGTAGGCACTCTGGGTGAGCGTCGGTGCTACCGAGAAGGCGGACCCAAGATGGGCGTTGAACCGCCCCGCGAAGTCGGCGGGGGTGCAGTGCCGACGGGTCACGATCGACTTTCGCAACCCTGGGAGGTGCTGCTCGAGCGACTCGAGGATGGCGTCGCCGTAGCCGGTGGCCACGGTCTCCCAGTCGATCGCCGCGTTGCCCAGGTGTGGCACGGGGCTCAGCACATAGAACGACTCACCTCCAGCCGGGGCCATGCTCGGGTCAGTGATCGTGGGGGCGTGCAGATAGAGACTGAAGTCGGCGGGCAGGCTATGGCCGTGGAAAATGTCTCGCAAAAGACCGTGAAACCGCGACGCGAACAGGATCGTATGGTGGGCCAGGTGCGGATACCGACGGTTGGTGCCGAAGTACAGCACGAATAACGACATCGACCAGGTCATTCGCTCCAGCCGCCGCTGCCGGCGGCCGGCTGCGGCGACCCCGCGGTAGAGCCGGGCGTAGGTATGGTGGACGTCGGCGTTTGAGACGACGACATCGAACATCTCCGGCGGCCCGCCGTCGGCGTGGACGACGTGTTTGGTCGCGTCGCCGGCAGACTCGAGCGTGACCCGATCGACCGGAGCCGCAAGTCGGAGCGTTCCTCCGAGGTCCTCGAAGAGCCGCACGAGACCGCGGACCAGCGCGCCTGTGCCCCCCTCGGGAAAGAACACGCCCCATTTCCGCTCGATCCAATGGATGAGCGTGTAGATCGAGCTCGTCTCGAGCGGATTCCCGCCGACGAGCAGGGGGTGAAAGCTGAACGCCTGCCGGAGGTGCTCGTCTTTGACAAATCGTGAAACGGCCGCGTAGACGCTCCGGTCGGCCCGCAGGCGGGCCAGTTGCGGGGCGGCTCGGATCATGTCGGTGAAGTGGAGGAAGGGGACAGCGCCGAGCTCCTCGTACCCCTTGGCAAACACCTGTCGGGAATAGTCGGCGAAGCGACGGTAGCCTTCCACGTCGGCGGGGCTTACACGCCGGACCTGTTCGATCAACCCCGCCTCATCGGCGACATAATCGAAGGCCACGCCGTCGTTCCACTGGAGCCGGTAGAGTGGGGTCACCGGTAGCAGCCGGATGGAGTCGGCCATCCGCCTACCCGAGAGCTCGAAGAGCTCCTCCAGGCAGTGTGGGGCGGTGATCACGGTCGGCCCGGCATCGAAGATGTAGCCGCCATCCTCGTAAACGGCAGCCCGGCCTCCTGGCTGGTCGTGGGCCTCGTAGCAGACCGTTTCGAAGCCCATCGACTGCAGACGGATGGCAGCGGCGAGACCGCCAAAACCGCTCCCGATCACGGCCGCTCTTCGCGGGCTGATGCCTGACCGAGGCGGACGCCTCCCTGCAACTGTCGCAGCGTTCAAAGAACAGCCTCCATCTTCGACGGCTCGTTGGTAGCGCGCAGGGCGTCGCAGATCGCGGCCAGCGGCCTGGCCGCAGGGGCTCCATCCGTCGCGACGGTGAGCCTGTCGACGGCCCGGTCGAGCCGGGCGTTGATCTCAGCCACCGCCCGGCGGTGGGTCGCGTCGAGCAGATCCTTGGCCAGCGGGCGGAAATTTGCCCGCTGCTCTTCCGATTGCCGCAGCCGGCGTTGCCAAGCTGTGAACTCTCGAACCGATAACTCGCTCGCGGCCCAGGCCCAGGGCCAGCTGACGCGACGGTTGCGGAGATCGTCGCACCGATCTGATCCATCGAGCAGTTCGCAGAGCTCATCGAGGTCGTTTTTCATCTGCAGGCAGATTCCTATTCGGCAGCCAAAGGCGGCCACGGCCTGCAGCGTCTGCGGGTCTCCAGCGGCGGCTTTCGCCCCACACCACGCGGCCAGTGACGCGAGGCGTCCGGTCTTCCACCGGGAGATCGCCAGCGCCGTGACCCGGGCCTGTCGCGGCGTGACCTCGTCGATCCGCGTGGCCAGATCGATCGCCTGCCCCTCGTGACACTGCCGTGCCACCGCGATGAACCTCCCCACCAGCGCCGCCGACCGGGCGGGATCGTCGAAAGCGGCTGCCGCCAGTTCCAAAGCGCGAAAGTACATCCAGTTGCCAGCATTGACGGCCCGGGCCGGCCCGATCACCTGGTGGAGCGCGGGTTGGCCTCGGCGGGTGAGCGAGTCGTCTTCGAAGTCGTCGATCACAAGCGAACCGGCGTGCATGAGTTCGACCGCATCGACGATGATCGCGGGAGCCGTGC
>JBAWVV010000088.1:0-12965 GCA_037147115.1 Planctomycetia bacterium
GCCCCCGGCCGGATTGTCGATTGGTTGAGAAGTGGTGCGGTGCGGGCCGGGCTAGATGACAGGATCATCTCTGAATATGAGGATGTCTTGCTTCGTCCGGAGCTCGAGCTCCCACGGCACGAAGTGGCGATCGTGCTCAAGCGGATTCAATCCCAGGCAGCGTTCGCCGTTGTCTCTCCGGCCCATGTTGTCCGAGGGCTTCCGGATCCCGACGATGCCCCGTTCGCGGAATGCTCGCTCGCGCTGGAATGCCCCCTGGTTTCGGGCAACACCCGGCACTTCCCCGCCGCGGCGATCGGAAAACTGACCGTTCTGACTCCGCGGCAGTTCGTTGACGCCGCTGAAAAAGGCTAGAACGGTCGACGATCGTGATGCGAGCCCTCGCATCGGGGCGTGCCTCCTCTATCAGGTTAGCCCCGCGGTTAGGTCGTCCAGATCCTGGGGGATGATGCCGTGGCTGGCCAGCTTCGCCCTCTGCTCCACGTTCAAGGCGGTTGAGATACCGGCGAGCTCCCTGGTCCAGGCCTGATATTTGGGCATCGCCTGAAGAAACCGTTCGACGTGTCGCTTGAAATGGTTCACATCCGCGACGAGCCTGTTCGGCGAACGCTTGCAGGAGCCGAATCGAATCGTTCGCGTCATCTCATTGACCGCCACCAGATCGATTTCGGTGTCGGCTTTGTCCCAGAAGCCTTGAATACGATGCGTGATGGGAAAATCACCGATGCCCTTGCGGCTCCGCTCTTCGTACAGCTGGCCCGCCAGCTTCTCCAGAGCCGCACCCTCAACATCCGCCAGCCGTTGGTCGGCTTCGTCGATGAGTCCGTCAAGCGGTCGAAAGGCGATCGCTGAAACGGGATTGGCCAGGGCCGCAAGCCAGGAGCGGAGGAAATTGTCGGTGACGTAATAACGGCCCCGCTTCGCCTCGGGCTTGGCGAAGACCGGCAGTTTGCGCTCAATCAGCCCGAATCGCTCGATGAGAACCTTGAGGTATCCACCGACCTGGGTGTCAGGATTGCCACTGGCCTGCCGAATGGCCTCAACGAGATCGTTGTGCACCCGCCCTGGATTTCGAGCCACGAATTTCAAGACGACGTCATAGCGCCCGCGGAGCTCACGCAGAAACCAATTCTCGGCTTCGGACCGGAGCGGCGATGAGCTCTCGAAGAAAATGCGACGCAGCAGCGTCCTGCGGTCTGCGGCGAGAACATCCTGTTCAAAGCAGTCCCGATAAAACTTGGGCACGCCCTCGAAGAGGTTCCAGAGAAACAACAGTCGCTGGGGAGACGGCTCCGCGTGGTCATTGAGGATTGAGAGCACCGAGCCGATGTCGAGATGCGTGAGGTTGATCGTGTCGGTCACGCGGTTGTAGAGGGGGGCCGTTCGATCTTCGAGCAGAGCCACCATCTCCGTATGGATGGAACCGAGGACGATGAGCCCACCCCGTACCTTTTCGGCCTTCGCCTGCAACCGATCCACGCCAGCCTGCAGGGAAGAGCAGAATTGCTCGTGGCCCCTGCGATTGAAGTACTGAAACTCATCCAGAATCAAGATGGTGCCTGCTTCCGCCATCGACTCGAGCAACTTGGCCAGTTGCAGCAGATCATTGGGCCGGGGATGTCGGTCTGCAGGAACGTGAAACGTCTCCAAGGCGTCGTTCACCGCCGACAGAACGCCGGCCGGCTCGGAATCTGGGATCTGGACGTAGAACACCGGCTGCCGGTTGCCGAGCTCCTCCATGGCGTGCTGGATGAGCGTTGTTTTGCCGATCCGGCGTCGCCCGGTGACCTTGGCAAAGAACCACCGCTTGCGGTCGAGCATCTGCTTCAAGGCCGCAAGCTGTTCTTTTCGACCGTAGAACTCCCAGTCAGCCATCCCGCCCTCTTGAGATAAAGCCGCTTTATCAAACTAAGATAAAGCGAATTTATCTCAACCTGCTTTGCGACGCAAGTCTCTTCTGCAAGGGGGCTTGCAACATGGAAAGCGTCGTCCTTTTCCAGCCTTCGAGCCGGAAAGTCACAGCGCCATGCGGGCGATGGACTGGCAGTTGCTCCGAACGCCACCCTGCCCCGGTGAACGCACCCTGGAGCGCCCCCGAAGAACGATTCCCGTGCCCCTCGCGACCGCTCAGCGGATCGAGAGATCATCCGGGGCCAGCGCCCAGACCGTCGGCCGGCCGCTGCTCCCCCCGAGCGTCTCGCGCAGCAAGAGATCGATCACGCCCGTCCGCAGGCCAGCTTGGCCGAGGAGGGCCATCGCCTCTCTCGACACTCCCAGCGCCGCCAGACGGCTGCTGGCATCGGGATCGCCGAACAGGACCGAGAGATCGAGGCCCGCCGAAACATTCGGCCGATGGACGATCTCGTACTTTTCGATCCCTGCCTTCTTTGCCACCGCCGCCAGGCAATCGTCGAGGCCGCCGATCTCGTCGACGAGCCCCGCCGCCTTCGCCTGACTCCCCGACCACACCCGGCCACCGGCCAGATCCTGGAGCTTCTCGACCGGGATCCCCCGCGAATCGCTGACGAGCTTCAAGAATCGGCCGTAGACGTCGTCGATCGTCTTTTGGAGCTTCGCTTGATCGTCTTCGTTCCAGCCCCGGTCGGGGGAGAAGGCACTGGCGGCCTCGTCGAGGGCGATGTTCTCCATGTGGAGCCCCACGCGCTTGAGAAGAGTGCCGTAGCTAATCTTCATCGAAAAGACGCCAATCGAGCCGGTGAGCGTGCCCCGCTCGGCGTAGACCGGCACCCCGAGGCAGGCCACCCAATAGCCCCCCGATGCGGCCACTTCCCCCATCGAGACGACCGTCGCCTTCTTCTTGGCCAGTTCCGCGAGCGCCTGACGGATCGCTTCGCTCGCCGTGGCCGAGCCCCCCGGCGAATTGATGCGGACGACGACTCCCTTGATCTTGTCGTCACGGCCGATCTCCTGGATCGCCTTGACGGTCGGGCCGGAGACGATCGAGCCCGGCGATTCCTTCTTGCCGTCGACGATCGCCCCGGAGAGGTGCATGACCGCGATCGAGGTTTCAGAGACCTTCGTCGCCTTCTCGGGCCCCCCCGACATCACCTTCCCCATCAGCTCGAAAAACGACATCTCCTTCTTCGGCTTCGCCGCCGCCTCCACCCAGCTTGTCTCCCCGCCAACCCAGCGATTGAGGGTTGCCTTCATCGTGCCGAACGGGGCGAGCTCGTCGACGAGCTTGGCGGCGAGGGCCTCGGCCGGGAGAAACAGCCGCTGCTTTTGGAGCTCGCGCACCTTCTCGGTGGTCAGGCCACGGCCGCGGGCGATCATCGACACTTGGGCGTCGTTCATGCTCGTGAGCATGTCGAGATAGTGCTGGCGGAGATGCTCACTCATCGCCGAGTTCACGTAGGGCTCGACGGCACCTTTGAAATTGCCCGCCCGGACGACCGAGGCCTTGAGGCCGAGGAGATCCATCGCATCGCGGTAGAAATACGACTGCATCATCTTCGACGGCATGTCGACGCCGCCCAAATCGGCCATCGCCACGTGATCACAGCCGGCCGCCACCGCGAGGTGCGTCGATTCGGCGCTCTCGAGCCAGGCCCCGACCTTCTTTCCCGACTTCCGCAAGCTTGCGATGCGGCGGAGGAGCTCATCGAGCTGGGCGAGGTTCATGCCGAGATCGGCGTCGGAGAGATCGAAGACGACAGCGTGGATCTTCGGGTTTTTTGCGGTCTCCTCGAGGAGCTCACAGAGCTTGTAAAAATTCCTCCGCCTCCCCGGGCTGCCGCCGATGATCAGGCTCGTCGGATCAAACTCGTTGGCACCGACGATGTCTTCGTAGGTCCCCCCGAGCGTGACCAACTGCACCTGAAGCTTCGCCGCCTCGGCCTTGGCCTTCGCCTCGGCTTCCTTTCGCTTCTCGGCCCGTGCCGCCTCCGCATCCGAGGGCTTGGCTGCGGCAGGCTTTTCCTCGGCCGGCTTCGCATCTGCCGGCTTCGCTTCGGCAGGGGCCGCCTCGGCCGCCGGCGGCGCTGGAGGAGCGGGTTCGGTGGCGGGCTTCGCTTCGGCGGCAGGGGGCTCGGCGACGGCGGTGGCACCGTCGTCGGCCTGGGCCAGACCGGCAGCCGCCGTCAGGGCAAGCAGGAGGGCCACGCTCCGGGCCAGTTCCAAAACCAGCCGGCCGGTCAGTCCGCAGCCTCGAGCCTTCATACAATTCTCCCTGCGATGGTTGACTGTCTTGGGGGCAGCGGCCCGCGATCGGGACGTTGACCGCGGCCTGTTGATCCACGCGCGGTGCGGAGGCAGAAGGACCTGCCGAACCCCGTCCCTCGCTCGAAGGATACGCTCGGGGCGGGGTGGTGACCAATGCCTCCGGGGCCAGCCGCCGCCGCCCGCGCCCAAGCGGCGCATTTCGCACCGCCGTGGAGCAGAGCCGACCGCCCCCGGCCCTACAGCCACAACTCGCCAGCTCGATTCAAGGCTTTCCCAGGCCATCGCCGGTTCGGCACGACACCTGCCTCAAAACTCGCTGCTTCGTTCGCGGCAAGCTTCCGAGCCGCTCCCGGCGGGATCGGTTAGAACCGGGGGCGTGGAACAGCGGGTGGCAGAGGAGGGCATCAAACATGACCAATCTGTTTTTCGATCGCTGGTTTCCCCGGCAGCGAAGGGTCGCAAGCCGGTTACGTCCCCGGTCAGCCCCCACCGGGCGGCGGCGGATCGGCGCTCTCGGCGTCGAATCGCTCGAAGGGCGGGCGATGCTTTCGGGCTGCCCGCCGCAGGCGACACCGTCGCTGATGCTGAACCATGCCCTCGACGGCACGGTGGCCTTAGCGACGGTCGGCCCCACCGGGAACACCCCGGCGCAGATCCGCGCTGCCTACGGCTTCGATTCCGTGGCCTTCGCTGGAGCCGCCGCCGACGGCAGCGGGACGACCATCGCCATCGTCGATGCCTTCGACAACCCAAATATCTCCGCCGACCTCCATCAATTTAACCTCCGCTTTGGCCTCCCCGACCCGGTGTTCACGAAGGTCAACCAGACCGGTGGCACGACGATGCCGGTGGCAAACGCGGGCTGGGCCAGCGAGATCGCCCTCGATGTCGAATGGGCCCACGCCATCGCCCCCGGGGCTTCGATCCTCTTGGTCGAGGCCCGGAGCAATTCGATGGCCGATCTCGTCGCCGCGGTCAATTACGCCCGCAACCAGCCGGGTGTGGTGGCGGTCTCGATGAGCTGGGGCGGTGGGGAGTTTAGCGGCGAGACGACCTACGACGCCACCTTCACCACGCCCGCCGGACACGCCGGCGTGTCGTTCTTCGCGTCGAGCGGCGACACCGGCGCCCCGGTCGGCTATCCGGCCGCGAGCCCGAATGTCGTCTCCGTCGGTGGCACCTCCCTCACCACGTCGCTCGGCAGCTACACAGCGGAGTCGGGCTGGAGCGGCAGTGGCGGCGGCTTGAGCCTCTACGAATCCCAACCCTCCTGGCAGTCGGGCACCGTCACGCAGTCGGCCACGAGGCGCGGCACTCCCGACGTCGCCTACGACGCCGATCCCGCCACCGGGTTTGCCGTCTACGACTCCTTCAACAACGGCAGCGCGACGCCCTGGACCCAAATCGGTGGCACGAGCGCCGGCGCTCCGCAATGGGCCGCCCTGGCGGCAATCGTCGACCAGGCGCGCGCGTTAGCCGGAGGGGCTCCCCTCGACGGTCGATCGCAACTTCTCCCCGCCCTCTACAGCCTCGCGGCGGCCGACTTCCACGACATCACCACCGGTTCGAGCCGCGGCATCCCGGCCTATGCGGCCACCACCGGCTACGACCTCGTCACCGGCCGCGGCACCCCAGTGGCCAATCTTCTCGTGGCCGATCTCGTCGCCTGGGGCACGACGACGACAGTCACCGTGACCGCTCCGGCGGCGCCCACGTTGTTCACCGGCACCGCGGCTTCGAGTTCGCAGGTGACGCTGACGTGGGGGGCCGCCGCGGGCGCCGATGGCTACCGTCTTTACCGTGTCAGTGGCACCACCTCGACGCTCGTCGGCAGCTATGCCCCCACCACCGCCAGCGTCACGGTGACGGGGCTGGCGGCCGCGACGAACTACACTTTCCGCCTCGACGCCTTCAATGCCGCGGGAGTCGCCTCCGCCACCGCCCAGGTGACGACGCTGGCCGCGGCGGCCCTCGCCCCTCCCACGAATCTCGTCGTGACGATCACGTCGAGAACCTCCGTCCAGCTTTCCTGGACCGGTTCGGCAGGCGCCGCCGCTTACACGATTCTCCGGTCGGACGGTCTCCAGACGAGCCAACTCGGCAGCGTCTCGGCGCGGACCACGTCGGTCCGGATCAGCGGGCTGAAGCCGGGCACGACCAACGCCTTCGCCGTCCAAGCAGTCAACGCCAGCAGCTCCGCCACGAGCGTCTGGACGACGATCACGATGCCGGCGAGCGTGCCCCCGGCAGCCGTGCAGGGGCTCGGCTTCCAGTTCCTTTCGGCTTCGATCGGCCTCCTCACATGGACTCCTTCCGACACCGCGACACTCTACCGAGTGGAGGTGGTCGACGCGGTCAGCGGCGCTCGTTCGGAGGCGTTCTGCCAAGGGGATGTCACAAGCATCACCGCCCGCGGTCTGCGTTCGGGACGGACCTATCTCTTCCGGGTCGTCGCCACCAACGACAGCGGCGCGGTGGCCTCCGACTGGCTGACGGTCGTGGCCGGGAGCCGGGTCTGACCCGTCACCTCCGGATGGCTGCGGGTCACTCGGCCAGCTTCAGCCCCCCCCAGACGGCCGCGAAGCCGAGCAGGTTCGAGGCCACGACATACGAAAGCGCTAATCCCGGCCGCCCCGACTGCCACAGCTCGACCGCCTGGAAGGCGTAGCTGGAGAAGGTTGTGAAGCCCCCCAGGAGGCCGACCAGGAGGATCGTCTCGATCCCCTGCGGCAACGCGACGCGCGACCTGGTTGCCCCCACGATCGCTCCGAAGCAGAGCGCCCCAAGGGCGTTGACGGCGATCGTTCCCCAGGGAAACCCGGTGCCAAACAGACGCGTGGCCACGACGGTGACCCCGGCCCTCGCCACCGTCCCGAGGGCGCCGGCCAGGGCTAAGGCGATCCAATGGCCAATCGTCGACATCGCCCTCTCCCAATCGTTCCGCTGTTCACTCCGGCCCATCCGACATTTCGAATCCTAACTGCCCGTGGAAAAAGTCATCCGTGACCGAACCTGCTGCGGGCCAGGTTCCCGATGTTGCAACATCCCCCCCATCGCCATATAAAAAGGGCTGGCGGAGACGGTGGGGGAGCATCGGAAGAGACTTCCCGGGTGGAGAATTCTATGAATCGGCATGATGCCTTGTTTCTCGTCGTTATTCTTATTGCTGCCGCAGCGATCCTCGTCGCGGCGCCGATGGTCGTCAGCTTCGCCATCCGCTCCGGCGCCGACGCCCTCGGCCGGATGGCCCTCGACCAGACTCTCTGACGGCACGCCGAATGTCGCGGCTGTTCTTCCGACGCGGCTCGCCCGCTTCACTCCCTTTCTTGGCAGGGGATCGATGCCTCCGCAACGCCTCACCCCGCGGCACGCCGCGCTGACCACTCTCCTCGGCGCGGTGCTGTGGGCCTGCCTTCCGGGCGTCGGCCCGGTCGAGCGGATCGGGGCGGAGGATCTCGAAGCTCCCCTGCTCCGGGCCCCCCACGGCACGCCGTTCACGTTCGAGGTGGTCGAGAGCCTCGACGCGGCCTATCTCGGCGACACGCCGAGCCATGTCGGCCGCCACGGCGGGCTCGAGTTCCGGCCGAACGTCGCCCTCGGCGATCCGGTCTACCGCGCGGCAGCGGATGGAAGCGCGGAGGTGAGGCCAGTGCGGGTCGGCAGCGTCACTCGCGTCGTCTGGGAGCGCGTCAGCGGGAGCCTGACGGTGGAGTTTGATCCGGAGCCGTTGGTCCGCGTCGCCGTCGGCGACGAGATGTCCGTCGACCTCAATCCGGCCCCCCCCACGCCCCGGCCCTGATCCCTCCCGGCGCGGATTCCACGGTGGGAATCGGCGCGGGCTGAACCATCGCGCCCGAGGCCCCGTATCGATCGGCTCGGATCGGCTCGGATGAGCCGCTCGGCCTGCCGTTGGCAGGCCCCGAGTACCAGCGCTAGGCCTGCAGCGGCCCAGTGCTAGGCCCGCTGCGGCACCCAGCCCTCCCGGTCGATATACTCCGCCCCACTCCCTCGGTCGTCGCGCGGCGGCCCGGGGGGATATCAGCCCCTCGCGCGCGGTGGACACGCGATGCTCGTCTTCCCAAACCGGATTCTCTTTGTCGGCTTCGGCGCCGTGGCCCGTTGCACCCTGCCGGTGCTCCTCGACCACATCAAGGTGCCGGCCCACAACATCACGATCCTCGACTTCGAGCCCCTCGAATCGGCGATCCGCCCCTGGATGGAACGGGGCGTGCGCTTTGTGCGCGAGCGGATCACTCCCGACAACCTCGGCGAGGTCCTCGGCAAGCACCTCTCCGCAGGCGATCTTCTCATCGACCTTGCCTGGAACATCGACTGCTGCGAGATCGTGCAGTGGTGCCATCACCAGGGCGTACTCTATCTGAACACGTCGGTCGAGATGTGGGATCCGTACGAGCATGCGGTGACGGCGAAGCCGAACGAACTGACGCTCTACTGGCGTCACATGAACCTGCGGCGGATGATCGCCAACTGGAGCACGCCCGGCCCGTCGGCTGTCCTCGAGCACGGCGCCAATCCCGGCCTCATCAGCCATTTCACGAAGCACGCCCTCCTCGACATCGCCACGCGCTGCCTCGAGGAGCGGAAGTTCACCGGCCGGAAGGCGGAGCAGATCCGCGAGCTCGCCCGGACGCGCACCTTCAACCACCTCGCCCACGAGCTCGGCGTGAAGGTGATCCACTGCAGCGAACGCGATACGCAGGTCTCCGACCGTCCGAAGCAGGTCGACGAATTCGTCAACACCTGGAGCGTCGAGGGCTTCCGCGAGGAGGGGACGACCACCGCCGAGATGGGCTGGGGAACCCACGAGAAGCAGCTCCCCGACCGGGCCTTCGAGCACCCAGAGGGCCCCCGCAGCCAGATCGGCCTGGCGCGGATGGGGATGAACACCTTCGTCTCGAGCTGGGTGCCGCACTACGAGATTGTCGGGATGGTGGTCCGCCACGGCGAGGCCTTCAGCATCACCGAAAAGCTCTCGGTGCGCGACGACCACGGGGTGACCATCTACCGCCCCACCGTCCATTACGCCTACTGCCCCTGCGATGCCGCGATCGCCAGCCTCCACGAACTGCGGGGATACGACTACGATCTTCAGCCTCGGGTGCGGATCATGACCGACGAGATCACGTCGGGCTCTGACATCCTCGGGGCTCTCGTCATGGGCCACCCGCTGACGAGTTGGTGGTGCGGCACGGATCTTTCGATCGAGGAATCGAGGCGGCTCGTGCCCCACCAAAACGCCACGACGATGCAGGTGGCGATCTCGGTCGTGGCTGCCTGCATGTGGATGATCGAGAATCCCGACCGGGGAGTCCTCCTCCCCGACGACCTCCCCCACGAGTACGTTCTCGGCATCGCCAAGCCCTATCTCGGTAAGTTCATCTCGACGCAATCCGACTGGACCCCCCTGAAGCGGTCGTACGATCCATTCCGCGGCCAGGTCGCGGCACGGCGCGATTCTGATGATCCCTGGCAATTCAAGAACTTCTTACTCCCCGACGGAGGCTGAAAGAAATCCGCATGACTCCCGCCACGCTGCTCAAGCTCGCCAAGACCCACGGCACGCCGCTGTTCGTCGTCGACCACGCCGAACTGCGCCGCAACTACGCCACTTTCCACAAGCACTTCCCCCGGGTGCAGGTCTACTACGCCGTGAAGGTCAACAGCGATCCGGCGATCGTCGAGACCTTCTACAAGGCCGGCGGCAGCTTCGATGTGGCGAGCATGCAGGAGTTCCACACCGTCCACCATTTCATCGAGGATCTCCCCAAGAAGGCCCGCCAGGACTTCATCTGGGACAAGATCATCTACGCCAACCCGATCAAGCCGACTGAGACGCTCCACGAGCTCGACCAATACCGTCCCCTCGTCACCTATGACAACCACGAGGAGGTGAAGAAGATCGCCAAGCACGCGCCGCACGCCGGGCTCGCGTTGCGGATGCGGGTGCCGAACACCGGCTCGATGGTGGAGCTGTCGAGCAAGTTCGGCGCCCTGCCGGGGGAGGCCGTCGGGCTCATTGAGTATGCCCACAAGAACGATCTCGTCGTCGAGGGGCTGTCGTTCCACGTCGGCAGCCAGTGCACGAATCCGCAAAACTACATCCAGGCCCTCCACCTCTGCGCGGGCGTGTTCGCCGAGGCGAAGAGCCGGGGCTTCGACCTCAAGATCCTCGACATCGGCGGCGGATTCCCCGCGGCCTACGACGACAGCGTGCCGGAGTTCTCAACGCTCGCCAAGTCGATCAATCACGAGCTCGACCGGCTCTTCCCCGAGCCCATCGAGATCCTCGCCGAGCCCGGGAGGTTTCTCGTGGCGTCGGCCGGCTGGGCGGTCTCGAAGATCATCGGCAAGGCCTTCCGCAACGACAAAACCTGCTACTACGTCGACGACGGCGTCTATCACACCTATTCCGGCGTGATCTTCGACCACTGCACCTACCACATGAAGAGCTTCAAGAAGGGGACTGAGAAGCTCTGCGCCGTGTTCGGGCCGACCTGCGACGCGCTCGACACGATCAGCCTCGCCGAGCAACTCCCCGATCTCGAGATCGGCGATTATCTCTACAGCGAGAAGATCGGCGCCTACTCCGCCGCGTCGAGCACCCACTTCAACGGCTTTCCACCGGCGAAGGTGGTGCACATCAACCAGAAGTGAGCGGCCGCCGGGGCGGTGTCGTTCCGTGGCCGAAGGGAATGGCGGCGCCTCACCCCTTCTCTGGCCAGCGGTAGGCGTCGGCCGCGGCACCGGCCCAAAACGCCTTGCCGGCATCCTCTCCACGGGCGGCGACAGAGCCCCGGACAAGCCCGAGGATGTCGGCATACGAGCCAGCCAGATCGGAAACCGGCCAGTTGCTGCCGAACAGGAGCCGGCCATCACCGAACCGGGCGAAGGCGGTGTCGAGCCAGGGAACCACAGCCTCGGCAGCAGGCACCTCTCCCCGGCCCCCCGCCGCCGATGAGGCGTGCACCGCCGATTCGAGGATCGCCGACACCTTCATCCAGACATTGGCGTGCCCGGCCACGCGTTCCACCCCGGCCGTCCACGTTTCCGCCGGTCCCGGCGGCGCCACGACCGGCCCACCGAGATGATCGACGACGATCCGCAGGGGACGGAATTGCGGCGCGAGCCTGTCGACGGCGGCGAACACGGCGCCGTGATTGACGTCGATGGCCAACCCATGATCCGTCAGGCGGCCGAGGTCGGCCCGATAGGCGCGGTCATCGAGACCGGCCAGGAGCGCGTCGCCGTTGACGCGGATCCCACGGAACCGCCGATCGGCGGCAAAGCGGTCGATGAGCGCTGCGCACCCGGGCGCGCCGAGGGGGAGATTGCCAATGACGGCGACGATCCCCTGCCGGGTGGCCACCAGCGCGTGACGTTCGGCAAGATCGAGGAGCCATTGGGTGTCCTCGACCCACGGGCTCGCCTCGACGACGACCGTCCCGGTGACGCCCAGCGGCTCCACGACCTGCTCCCAGTCCGTCGGGAGTACCGTGCGGTGGAGGATCCTGTCGTCCGGCGTGGGCCAGGGCACCCCCTCGGGTCGCGACGGATCGTAGAAGTGGGTGTGGGAATCGATGACCACCGGCGGTAGCGCTGGCAGTTCGTCGATGGCGGCCCGGACCGGCGTCATCGATCGGCATGCGCCCAGCATCGAACCGATCACCATCCCCTGTCGGAGCAGCTCACGTCGACTCTTCATCATCCCCCGGCTCCCATGGTCGGTGACCGTCGCCATGGCCCCAGGTGATCTCGGCGGCCCCCTCGCGGCGCACCGCCTCGATGACGTGGTAGTGCTTCACCTCTTCGCGGGTAACCGAATCCCATTCGGCGGGAAGCTGCTCGAGGTACCACGACGGCTGCTTCGTCACCACCAGGAGGGTTCCCCCCGGCGTCAGGCTCCGCCGGGCCGCCTCGACAAACAGCGCCGCGATGCGGAAGTCGGCGTAGTAGGGGGGATTAGCGAGGGCGAGATCGTACGTGCCCGGATCGGGGACATTGCCGTGAGCCTCGAGCGCCACCTGGAGGTTCGGGAGGCCGTTGGTGGTCGCTCCGAAGCGGGCACATTCGACGGCCCGCGCGGCGCTGTCGAAGGCGTGGACGTGGACGGTCGGATCGCGGGCCGCCATTCCCAGCCCGACGCTCCCCGGCCCGCAGCCGATGTCGAGCACGCGCGTGTCGGGGGCGACATCGACGGCATTGAGGAGATGACGGGCACCGGGATCGATGCGCCGGTGGGAGAAGACCCCGGGGCGGGTCAGGCCCTTCAGGAGTCGGCCGCGGTCGCGGAACACGATCTCACAGGAGAAGTCGCGGATCTTCGCCGGCTCGCGCGTCTTCTCGACAAGATACGTGACCGTCTCCGCACCCGGCCGGACGCGGACGGTCTCCCCGGTGGCGGTGAGCTGCTCGTGGAGCCAGCGGTCGCGGGGGTTGTCGGTGGAGACAACGAGCCAGCCACCGCTGCGGAGCTGGACAAGGGCCTGCTGGAGGAGATCGCGGGTCAATTCCGCCTCGCCGCCGGAGGCGGTGGGGAGAACAACGAGATCGTAGGGACCAGCCGGCATGTCGGCAGCACAGACGAGCCTGGCACTGCCTGCTGCTGGCGTGGCAGACGGCTCCCCTTTGGCGATGTCGTCGCGGGCCAGATCGTGCTGGAAGAGGTCGAGGAACCAGACGGTGACGTCCGCCGTAGGGCGTTCGGCGGCCAGGGTTCGCCCGGCCTGGGCCCGCCCGCGGGTCGTGCAGAGAATCCGCTCGCC
>JBAWVV010000089.1:0-12950 GCA_037147115.1 Planctomycetia bacterium
TCGCGAGTGGGATAGACATAGAGCCGTACGGCGTGGGTGAAGAGACGGCCGAAGGCCTCGAGGATGCCGCCGCCGAGATCCCGATAATGGGATTCGTTGAACAACTCCCGCAGCAGAGGCAGGCCGAGGACGATACCGGTCCGTTCGACGTTCCGTTTGGCGAGATAGTCGGCAAGCCGGTGGAACGGCCCCAGATCGCTGACGAGGACGAGCTTGCGGATCGCCGAGAGGAGATCGACCCGGGCGAGGAAGTCGGCATCGTCGACCTGCCCGGTGTCACGGAGGTTGTTCATGGTGATCTCCATGATCTCCACGACCGGCTGATTGGTGTCGTCCGACGCCGGGGCATCAGCGGCGAAGAGCACCGACGCCGACGCGATCATCTCGAGATTCAGCCGTGTCACCGGACAGAATCGGCCGCGCTCGAGGAGGACGCGGCGACGGCGGATCGCCTCTGAGGCGAGCAACGGCTGGCCATCGGTGCCAAACAACACCGCGGGGGTGAAGCCGATCCGCACGAGGTGGAGGGTGAGGAGCCGGTTGTCGACCGCGGCGAAGACCGGTCCACGCATGCCGATCCAGTCGATCTCGAGGCGCTCCCGTCCGACGTCGTCGAGGAGCGATTCCACCAAGTGGCGGGGATCGCGCCAGTGATGGACACAGGCGTGGATCAGATTCACGCCGAGCCGACCGAGGGCATCCTGTTGGCGTGAATTGCTCGGGTCGAGCATCCGCACATGGACGATGACGTCGCTGGGTGCGCTGCCGGGCTGGTCCTGGAAGCGGAGCCCCATCCAGGCATGCCAGTCATTCCCCCCGGCATGAGCCTTCGCGGCGGCTGTATCGGCAAAGGCGAAGAAGCGTGTGCTCGCACCGCGCGACTCGTCCAGCCGCTCCCGGAGGAGGGAAAACTCGTGGTCGAGCATCTCCTCGACCCGCTCGCGCGAGACATAACGGGCCGCCTTGCCGTAGATCGCGTCGCTGACTTTCATGTCGTAGGCCGACATCGATTTGGCTACCGTGCCGGCCGCGCCCCCGACGGAGAAAAACCACCGCGCCACCTCCTGGCCGGCCCCGATCTCGGCGAACGTGCCGTAGATCTGCCGGTCGATGTTGATGGCCAGGGCACGCTGGGCGATTGGGTCGGCGGCGTCGCTCATCGGATTCCTCCGGAGTTTGGGCAGCGGGAAGAGCCAACCGGCAGTCGGCCGTCCGCTTCCGGTCGACCGCCGTGGTCCAAGATTGTGCGCCAGCGACCGACTTCCGCCCACCACCACCCCCCGCGCGTCCCTGATGAGCCGATCCCCTCGAACTCCGCCGGCTGTCCGATTGGCTGTCCGCCGGCTGTCCGATTGGCGGCGCCGCACGACGCGGTACATTGAAGCGAGCCTACGGACAGCTCGAGACCGGTGGCCCGATCCGGAGAAACCACTCCATGGACTCACCTGTGCGAAACGAACCCCTGCCCGCGGCCGGGGCGTTCTTCGAGAGCTTCGACGGCTGGGCCCAGCTCCTCAAGGCCCACGCCCTGGGTGCGACCGACGGCGCGGGGGCCGAGCCCCTCCCCGCAGAAGACGCCGGCGCGGCGGAGGCGTTGCCCTCGGGCGAGCCGGAAGCCGCCGAGGCTCTGCCATGGCGCCCGGGCAGGCGATCCGCGATGGCCCTGCTCCATGTCGTCGATGACGGCCGTGACAGCGGCGAGACGATTCGTCTGCGTGACGACATGCTCGTCATCGGCCGGGTGACCGGCGGCGTAACGATCCCGCACGACGCCTTCCTCGACCGGCACCACGCCCGGCTCGACCGACTCCCGGGGGGCGGTTGGCTCCTCACCGATCTGGGAAGCACCGACGGCACCTGGGTGCGGGTGATGACCGCCAAACTCCGGCCGGGCACGCACCTCCAGATCGGCGGCACAAGGCTCGTCTTCCGGCGGGGTGCCGACGGCGCCGCGGCGTTTGCCCCGGTTGGCCACAGCGCCGCAGCAGACTCTGCCCCCTCCTTCCCCTGCCCCCCCACGCCGTTTCTTCTGGGACGGGCCGATGCGCAGCCGGTGTACGCCGATCCCAGCCTGCCGACGCTGCTCCTCGACGATCCGTTCGTGAGCCCGGTCCACGCTGAAGTGGTCGCCGGCCGCGGCGCGTGGCGGATCGTGAACCGTGGCCTCAACGGCCTCTGGGTGCGGATCGAGGCCCCGGTCCGCCTCCACGCTGTCGCCCAGTTCCAGTGCGGCGACCAGCGCTTCGTCCTCGAACCACTGACCGCGGATGCCTGAAGCCACGTTCCCGCCATCCGGGATGAACGGTGATGCTCAGCACCCCTCAACGGGAAGCGGGGGTCCCGCGCAGCCAGTCGGGCATCCGCTGCACCTTCCCCTCGCGGTCGACACAGACCACGACCGTCGTGCCGCGGGCCAGGATCGTGGTGTCACGGACCACCTCGTAGCCGTGCCGCAGACTTGCCCCCCCCGCCTTCTCGATCCAGGTCCGGATCGTGAGCAGGTCGTCGTAATCGGCGGGCGCTTTGTAGGAGCAGGTCGCCTCGGAGACTACGAGGAACACCCCGGCATCCTCCAGTTCACGGTAGGTGACACCGTAGCCCCGCAGCATCTCCGTCCGAGCGACCTCGAAGTAATTGAGATAATTGGCGTGGTGGACCCGGCGCTGGCCGTCGGTCTCCTGGTAGCGAACCCGGATCTGGATCTCATGGGAGGGGATGGCCGTCATCGTCGTCCTCGTCTGGCTGGGCGGGCAATCGTTGACCTTCGTGGCCGGAAGACTCTATTCTTTCGAGGCCCCGAGTGGGCAGGGGGCTTCCCCGCTCCCCCCGTAGGCCCGTTTCCGAGAGGCCGGGCACTGCCGCCGGCCACTGCCACCAAAGGAGTGCGCAACCGTGAGTATCGGTGACTCGGGTGATGGCTCTGAGATCGGATTCGCCACGGCCCGCGGACGGAATTGGCCCACGCTCCGCCAATTCACGGTGTTTCTCGAGAATCGGGTCGGTCAATTACTCGAGGTGGTCCGCCGCTTTGACGGCTCGAAGGTCAGAATCGTCGCCCTCTCGATCAGCGATTCCGGCGAGTGTGCTTTTGTCCGCTTCCTCGTCAGCCATCCCGAACAGGGGCGCGAGATCCTGGAGCGGGCGGGCCTGGCGATCATCGAGAGCGATCTGATCGGGGTCGAACTCCCCGACCATCGGCAGCCGCTCCTCCAGGTCTGCACGGCCCTCCTCCAGGCGGAGGTGAACATCATCCAGGCCTACCCGATTCTCGTCCGCCCGCGCGGACGACCGGCGGTAGCCCTGATGGTCGACAACACGGAGATGGGGCTCGAGACCCTCGGCAAGCGCGGCTTCACGATGATCACCGAGGGGGATCTCGACGAAGTCGAATGACGGCCTGCCACCGAGCCCGGTGTTATTCGAACATTCCGTCGGGAAGCCCTTCCACCTGCCGCACAACCACCTTCTGGATCGAGTCCCAGGCGACGGCGGTGAGCGTGACCGAGCCGTCGGCGGCCTGGCTGGCAAACAGCCCGTGGCTCCCCTGCGACCACGCCGGCTCATACCACTCCGGCAGGATCACGCTCCCTCCGACGAGGTGGAGCTCTACGATCCCGCCGTGATCCCGTTCCGCCCACAGCCGGGCGACGAGAAGGGCCGTCGGATTGTCAACCAGGGCTGCACCGTTGGCAGTCGCCGCGTCGCGCTCCTGCCCCGCAGGCTCGACTCCGCCGGCTCCCGGCGGGCGTCCGGCGGGCCCCAGACCGGCACCGACCGGTGCGACCGATGTCGCCGCCACGGGCGCCGCCACGAGTGCCTCGGTGAGGCCTGTTGCCGGCGGCACCGACAAGGCCGCAGGCCAGGCCGGTGGCGACTTCGGTGGCGACTTGAGGGTGATCGTTCCCTCTTCCCCCGACTGGGGATCTCCTCCGGCCACGAACGCGTCTCCCGGGGCCTGCGCCGGCCGGCCGGCAGGGGGAGAGGCCGGTGCGGTGATCGCCACCGAGGCCGGGGGAATGACCACCGCCGTGCCGCACTTCGAGCAGGCGCCGCGTTTGCCGGCGAGCTTGGCAGGAACACTGATCCTGTGGCCGTTGGGACAGGGAAAGGTGATCGTCCCGGTCGTCGCCCGGGGAGCGTCTGCGGACGAAGGAAGCGGGGATTTTTGGTCGGCCATCACCGTTTGCCTCCTGAATCGGCCGCCTCCGACTGCGGATGCGAACTTGCTGCGAGTCTACCACCTGCCGCTTGAGCAGCGGATCACTTGACGGCGGCCCGGCAGCCTCTGACACTTCCCCGGGGCGTCAGTCCATCGGTTCATCAGTCCAACGAGCCATCGGTCGACCGCCCCCGCCGCGACACGGCGTTCCCCCGTCTCCGGCCGGTCGGGACGCGGTGACGGGGAGGCGGCAAGCGGCAGGTCCCCGGGGCGGGGCGATGGGCGGGCGTTCGGCCGACGAGTCTTCGTTTCGGGTGAGATCATGGCGATCCAGGTGCTGTGCGGATCCTGCAAGGCGACCTTCACGGTCAGCGACCGGTACGCCGGCCAGACCGGTCCATGCCCGAAGTGCAAGAAGCCGATCACGATCCCGGCCACCCCGGTGAAGGCCGTCGTGATCCACGAGCCGGAGGCCCCGTCGACAACCTCCACGGCGACAGGGCGGGCACCGACGGCGCCGTTGAAGCGGACCGACCGTCCTGTCTCGGCCCTCCAGTGGACGCTCGTCGGCGTCGGCACGGTGCTCGCGATCATGGCCGCCGCGGTGGCCCGCATTCAGTGGGACCGCGACCCACCGGCCTGGTTCCTCCTGGCCGGTGCGGCGATCCTCGCGATCCCCTGTGCAAGGTTGGGATACGCGGCGATCCGCGACCGCGAGCTCCAGCCCTACCGGGGACGGAGCCTGGCTCTCCGCACGCTCATCTGCGCCGCCGTCTACGTCGCCTTGTGGGTGGCCCGGGGATACCTCCCCGCCGAGATCGAGATGTGGGAGTGGCTCTACTACGCCCCGGTCTTCATCGCCGTCGGGGCCTTCGCCGCCTTCGCTTGCTTCGATTTCGACTCCGGCTCGGCCATCGCGCACTTCTCGCTCTTTCTCATGGTCAGCGCCGCCCTTCGCTGGCTCGCCGGCATCACGCATCTTTAGAAGCGGCGTCTCGGCGAGCCTCATCCTCCGCGGTCCCCCATGGCTTTCGACGCACTTCCGGAATTGATCGCGGCGGAGCATGCCGCCGAAGGGATCCGCATCCCCCCCGATGTGACGGTGCCGCTGACGCCGCGCGTGCGCGCGCTCGTCGACACCGCCGAGATGCGCCGCCTGGCGCGGATCAGCCAACTCGGGCTGGTGTCGCTGGTCTATCCCGGCGCCACCCACTCCCGCTTCGAGCACTCGCTGGGGGTCTACCGCTTGGCGCTGGCCTTCCTCGGCCGGCTGCGCCGCGATCCCCACTTCGCCGCCACGGTCAATGAAGCGGACGCCGCGGCGTTCGTCGTCGCGGCGCTCGTCCACGACATCGGGCACTGGGCCTACTGCCATCCGCTGGAGGACATGGGTCTCCCAGAGCTCCCCCGGCATGAATCACTCGTCGGTGGGATTCTCGCCACGGGGGAGCCGGCCGCGATTCTCCGGGCCGAGTGGGGGCTCGAGCCTTCCCGGGTCGCGGCCCTCATCGACGGCACGGCCGACGACCCGGCCGGGATCCTCCTCCACTCCCTCCTCTCCGGGCCGATCGATGTCGACAAGATGGACTACCTCGCCCGCGACAGCCTCCACGCCGGCGTCCCCTACGGCCGTCACTTCGACCAGGATCGCCTCCTGGCGAGTCTGTGCATCGATGCCGCCGGGGAGACGCTCGCGATCACCGACAAGGGGCGGACGGCGGCCGAATTGATGGTCTTCGCCCGCTATGTGATGTTCAGCGAGGTCTACTGGCACCATGCCGTGCGGGCCGCCACGGGCATGCTCCAGCGCGCCGTCTGGCTCGTGCGCGGCGCCATCGATGCCCCCTGGCTCATCCGGGCCGATGAGCAGGGATTCATCGGCTGGCTGCGGGATGCCGCGGTGGGCACGGGGGCAACGCCGCTCGTCGAGGGGCTGTTCGGCGCCCGTCGCTGCCTCCTCAAAAGGGTGGCCACCTACGATGCCCTCAACCACCCCGACATCCACCGCGCCCTCGCCGGCTCGCCCTACGATGCCACGACGCGTGTTGCCGCCCGGCTCGCCGAACGCCTGTCGAGACGGCTGAGGATCGCAGTCGCCCCCGAGACCCTCCTCATCGATGCCCCCCCGGCCGAGCGCGAGGTGGAGTTCGCGCTTCAAGTGCGGCAACGGCCGCGCGACACCGGCGACCAGGCCGATCACTGGCGGTCGCTCGCCGAGCTCTCCCCCGTTGTCCGCAGCCTCGCCCGCGAGCAGTTCGACGATCTCGTGAAGCGGGTCCGGATCTTTGCCCCGGCCGAGACGGCCGCAGCGGTGGCGCAGGTGCCGGGGGGCATTCTCCCCGACCTGCTCGAAGCGATCGCCGACGACTGACGGCTCACTCCATACCGGCGACTGGTCAGGGGAGGGCTATGAGGACCCAGGTCCGTTCGCTCGTGCCGCGGCGGACGGTGGCCTCAACCCGCCCGGCAGCCAGACCGTCGGCCGTGGTCTCGAACTCCGCCCCCCGGCCGCCGATCCGCCAGGTGAGTGAGCCGGTCTCGCGGTCGAACCGGCCAGCCACCGGCTGAACGGCATCGGAGACGGCGTCGAAGTAGTTGCCGCGCACCGTTCCATCACGGTGGAGGGAGAGTTCGAGGAACAGATGCGGTGCGAGAGTTTGCTCTCCTCCGGCCGGGACTGCGGCGAACGCCCCGAGGGAGAGCCATGGCGAAGACGCGTCATCGGGCGAGAGCGAGACCGTCGCCGAGCGCAGTCGGTTCGGCTCGGGCCGGGGAGGCGGGGCGTTTTCCCCCCGCATCAGCACGCTCACCGTGCCGTCGGCGGCCACCGTCTCCTTCCCAAGGTCCTCCGCCGCCCGCGTTGCAGGGAGATCGGTGCGGGGAACCGGCAAAGCGCCCTCCGCGCCGGGAAAGACGACCAGGTCGGCTGCCGGGATGTCGTCGCCCACCGCCGGGCTCTCAGCCGTTGCCTGCAACACGGATTGGGCTGCGGTCTCCCCATCGAAGGGTTCCCGCGCCGTCCATGCTGCCAGTTCCACGCCGCGGGGATCGACCTGGGTCGGCTCGCGCGCGCCGCCAGCCAGGACGATCTCCCCCGCTCCCTCCTCCGGCCGCCACGCGCCGGGATGCTCGACACGCCACGCCCCGCTGAAGGGTGCCGGGCCGGCCCAGACGAGCGCGGCCAATCCACCCGCAGAGCCGATGGAGGAGATTGGCCCCGGCGGAGTTGCCGGGAGCGCGGTTGTCTGCGGAGCCTTGTCGTTGATTTTTTTGCCCGGTGGAGGTGTTCCCTTCCCCGGTTGCTTCCCGTCTGGCTTCCCTGTTTGGGGTCCGGCCGTGGCCGATTTGGGGGTCGACGACGGCGCCCCAGAGGGCTGGGCCCCGGTCCGTGGAGCGGCCGCCGGCTGCGGGGCGGACTGGGTCCGGGGCGGAGGGGGAGCAGTCCGCCACCGCCGTCCAGGACGCTGGGCCTGGGCCGGCAGGCTCGTCGCCACGAGCAGAAGGATTGCCACCGGCGCCCAGACGAGAGGCCGCACCGGCGTCTCCCACCGCTTCCCCGAGGCGGGCCGATCATCCCTGCCGAATAGACTGCCTGCGGTCATGGTCGTCTCCTAGAAACCCGTTCACCGGATCGCACCACACGCCTTAAAAAAAACCGGAGACGCCGTCGGACGGCGTCTCCGGAGATTGATCGGCGCGATTTGCCGCACCCCTCACTCCAAGGGTTCGTGCGAGCGTCAATCCAAGCGTCACTCGACGGGACCGCCAGGCAGTTTGCCCATCTTGATGAGCTCGCCGAAGGTCGGCCCGCCGTCGGCGCTCTTCATCTCCGCGACCGTCTCGAGGGCCTTGCGGATCTTCTCCATGTTCTTGGCATCTTCCTTCTTGTCGAGGAGGTCGGCCAGGGCTTCGCCGTAGGCGTTGCGCTCCTTCTTTTCCTTCCCCTTGTGGCAGACGTTGCACTTGGCCGTATCGACGGCAGCGGCCAGCGCCTTTTCGGCGGGATCACTGCTGTCCGGCTTGACGTACACGGCCTTGAACTCATCCTGGAACTGCTTGATCGCGAACGCCGGACGGGCAAGGCCCCCCAAGACGATCCCTACGGCCACGGACGCTACCACGAGCAAAACACGGCCCCGCTTCATCGGCTGGACTCCTGGGTCGGAAAAGAACATTCGTCTCTCCCTCACTAGACCGTGCGGCCGCGTCGGATGTCAAGAATCGGGCCGCCGCGGCGTCTCGACAGGGGTTATCGCTGGGAAATCCCAGGGGTTTCCCTCGCTCCACCCCCCGATCGAGCCCTCATGACGGAGGGGCGGATTGACCGCCGAAAAGGGGATCTCCTCGCGCTCGGCGGCCCCGTCAATCCGTCGGAAGCTCGCCCCTCCCTCATACCTCCCCCCGGCGTCGCTCCATTCGATCGCCGCGCGGTGGACATCGGGCTGGCCGATGCCGGCCTGCTCGAGGAACGGCCTCCCCGGAGGGGTAAGGAATCGACAGCGTTCGGTCGAGACCCGGAGGATCGGCATCACCGGGAGGCCCGGCGCATCGACAAGTTGGGCGAAGCCCTCCTGATTGGCTAGGAGCGCGTCGCGCAGAACGAGCTTGATGGTTGTCGCCGTTTTCCCCTCCGGCCCCCCCTCGGCGTGGAGGAAGCGGCCTCCGGTCACACACCGTCCGCCGGACCAGACCACTGCCAGGGCCGCTCCGCCTTCGGCCGACAGGAGGGTCCCCGCGCCGATCGCCTGGACAGCTGAAAACCGCACGAACGACTCGGCCGGGTTGCCTCTCGGTCCGCTTCCTTCCTCCTGGCCGGCGGGTCCATCGGCCCCGGTGTCTTCCCGCGGAGAATCGCGTCGGTCCCCGAGCACGAACACGGCTTCCCAGTCCCGCGTCCCACGCTCGGCCATTCCACCCCCCTCCCGGATCTCGAGGAGCGTGCCCTCCGCCTCGAGCGTCGCCCCCCGACCGAGGGCAAACAGCGCCGAGGTTCCCGAAGACGCCGGCACGAGACGCAGACCGACCCCCTCGAGCACGAAGCTCCCCGACATGACCGTCAGCCCCGCGGCGGGATGGCTGCCGGCCGGCGGCGAAAATCGCAGCACGGGATCGTGGCCTGGGGCTGCCCGGAGGGTCAGCCGCCGGCCCACCATGACACAGGGCTCCTCGTCCCGGACGCCACTGAAGGCGCACTCGACGACATCGCCGTCGTCCGCCACCCCAATCGCTGCGGCGAGCGAGGCGACATCTCCGAGGCCCGACGGACCGTCGACGATCCGCCAGATCCGGCGCGGCGTCGCCACCCGATCGCCGGCGGGATTCCCGGCTTCACCACCGCCCCCGTCGACCGCCAGCGGGGAAGTCGCCGCGACTCTCCACTTGCGGATCTTCGGCAGCCCCCACAGCCCGGCGATCGTGGCCAGCAGCGCCACCACCGGCAGGATCCAGGGCCAGGATGAACCCGCGATCCGCGGCAGGACCAGATCGGAGCCCCGCGCCCGTTCGACATCGAGGTCGATGCCGAGTGTGCCGGCGATCGCGACCAGATCAGCCACGAGTTGTGCCGGGGTCTGGTAACGATCGAGAGGCTGTTTCTGCAGGAGCCGCTCGACAACCGCCTCGAGGCCGAGCGGGATGTCGTCACGGTCGGCGGCGACCGGCGGCGGCGGGCTCTGCTGGTGCTGGAGCAGTTTTTGAACGGCCGTGCCGTCGGCAAACGGCGGGCGCCCGCTGAGCATGAAAAAGAGCGTGCAGCCGAGCGAGTAGAGATCGCTGCGCACATCCGCCGCGCGGGGATCCCTGGCCTGTTCCGGCGAGATGTAATCGTACGTGCCGAGCGTCATCCCGCTCTCGGTGAGATCGGGGACCCCACCGACCGCCGGCAACCGCGCCAGGCCCATGTCAACCAGCCGCGCCCGCCCCGTCGGGGTGACGATGATGTTCGACGGCTTGATGTCGCGGTGGACGACGCCGCGCTCCGAGGCATGCTCGAGGGCCTCGGCGACCTGCGCGGTGAATCGGAGGGCCCGCGGCACGTCGAGCGGCCCCTCGTCGTGGACCACGTCGCGGAGATTTGTCCCCTCGATGAACTCAAAGACGATGTAGTGCCAGCCGGCATCGGAGCCGACGGCGTGCACCCGGCCGATGTTCTCGTGATCGAGCCGGGCGGCGAGTTGGGCCTCGTTCTTGAAACGCCGGAGCATGTCGACGTCGGACGAGTGCTGGCGGGAGAGCACCTTCACCGCCACCACCCGGTCGAGGGTCGTATCGGTGGCCCGGAACACCGCCCCCATCCCCCCACCGCCGACGAACTGATTGAGATGGTACGGGCCGAGGGAGTGCCCCTCGAGGGCCCGACCGATCTCCTCCATCGTCGTCGCCATCACGGGGGGCGTCGGCCGGCCCGCCGAGATCACCGTGCCGTCGGCATCGGCGGCCGGGGGGCTGGCCGGAAGCCGGCCGCCGGTCGTCGTGTCACCGGAGGGTGGCTGAGGAAAAGCTTCCATCGACGGAACACGGCGGAGGGAAACGAGAAGATCTCCTCTAGGATACCTCCGGCTCCCCGATCCCCCGCGCGTCCCCCGGAATCCTTGCCATGTCCACGCGATCCCCTGCAGCACGCGATCCCGATCCGGATGCCCTCCCGAACATCCGCGGCCGGGGCGAAGGGCCGGTCGGGGCCGAGCGACTGCTGGCTGGCGTCGGGACGTCGGCGCTGCGGCTCGGCGTGGTCCTCGTCATCCTCGGCATCCTTGCCCTCCTCGCACCGTGGGGGGCGGCCACCGCCATCGACGTCGCCTGCGGGGTCGTGCTGGCCACGGCCGGGATCGCTCAGATCATGCTCTCCGCCAGCGCCTTCGACTGGCGCGGGTTCTGGCTCTCGCTGGTCTGCGGGGCAATTTCGCTGATGGCAGGGACGGCGATGCTCGCCATTCCCCGCACCGGCATCGAGGCGATCGTCGTCTTCGTCGGGCTGGCGTTCCTCTTCGAGGCGGCCGCCAAACTCGCCGCTGCTTGGGCGCTGCGCGATGCCTTCCCCTGGGTGTGGCTGCTGGGCGACGGTCTGCTCACGGCAGTCCTCGGCTCGATTCTCGTCACAGCCAGTCCGGAGGATGCCGGCACGCTTCTCGGCGTGCTCATCGGGGTCAACCTCCTCTCCAGCGGGCTGACGTTCGCGTTCACCGGCTGGAGCCTGCGGCAGCGGGTGACGGCCGGGCCGTGAGCCGCAGAAACCTGACCAGGAAAAACAGCCCCGTCGCGACCATCCACGGCAGGTATCCCGCCCACACGCCGGCCGCCCCCCAGCCGCAGCGAAAGGTGAGAAACCAGACCGTCGGTAGGCTCAAGGCCCAGTAGCAGACGGCGTTGGCCAGCATCGGGACACGGTTGTCGAGGAGGCCGCGGAGGGCCCCCAGGCTGACCGACTGGATCACGTCGGAAACCTGATAGATCCCAGCGATGCTCACGAGGGTTCCTGCCAGGGCGGCCACCTCGGGGTCATCGGTGAACAGCCGCGCCAGCCACCCCCCGCTAGCCACGTAGAACGCCGCACACACCGCCATCAGGCCGGTGCCGAGGAGCATCGCGGCGATGCCGGTCCGCCGGGCGGCGTCCATGTCGCCGGCACCGGCTGCCTGCGCCACACGAACCCCGGTCGCCATCGACAGCGAAACGGGCACCATCCAGGCCAGCGACGCGATTCCCACCGTCACCTGATTCGCCGCCAGGGCCGTCGTCCCCACCCAGCCGAGCATGAGCGCCCCGACAGCGAACGCGCCCCCCTCGAGAACATCCTGCGCCGCCAGCGGCAGTCCTTGGCGAAAGAGACGGCCGATGGCCGCGATGACCGAGCGATCCGGTGGCAGCGGGGCCCGGTCGCCACGCTGTCGGCCCGCCACGCGGGGGTCAGAGAGCATCCAGACGGCCAATGCCGCCGCATGCACCCAGCGGGCCACGAACGTCGCCCAGCCGGCCCCCGGCAGGCCGAGCGCGGGGAATCCCGCATGGCCGAAGACGAGACACCACGCGAGGAGGGCATTGAGGACGACCGCCAAGAACATGAATCCGAACACCGGCCAGGGGCGGTCGACGGCTTCGGCCACCTGCCCGAGCACGACGGCGAGAACCGCCCCCGGCATCGACCAGGCGATGAGGAGGAGGTAGCCCCAGGCGGCGCGGGCGACGTCGGGGGGCTGCCCGAGAACCTCAAGCAGCGGCACCACGCCGGTGAGTGCGACGGCGATCACGCCCCCGATCATCAGGCTGAGCCACGCCCCCGCCTCCGCCGTTCGGGAGACACCGTCCCGATCCCCGCCTCCATGCAACTGCGCGATCGTCGGCGACACGGCCCCGACGGCACCGAACGCGAAGTAAAAGGCAAACATCACGAAGTTGCCCGCCAGGGAGGCGGCCGCGAGCTCGATCGCGCCAACATGCCCAATGAGGAGCGTGTCGGTGAGTTGCAGCAGCACCTGCCCAGCCTGCCCGAGAAGCATCGGAGCGGCGAGCGTCAGCAGAGAGACAACCACCGGCCATCGCCCCGTTGCCTTGGCGGCCAGCGGGATGCTCATCGGCGGATCATCCGGAAAAGGCATAGATCCTCGCCTCGCAGCCGGCTGGTGCCTGGATCGTAGCTCCTCCGAGCCATTTCCAAAGCGCGCTCTTCCCCGGAAAGCCATCAACAAAACAATCCCGCCCCCGGGCGGTGCCGGGGGCGGGATTGATGGATTGAATCGATCCGACAGCAGTCGGATCAGCCAGCGGCCCGAGCGAGGGCGAGCTTGCGACGCTT
>JBAWVV010000090.1:0-12936 GCA_037147115.1 Planctomycetia bacterium
GGGACGAGCACGGCCGCTTGACCGACGTCGACGCTCGCCGCCGGGAGGGGTACGGCACCGGTGGCGAGCACCGCGCCGCCGCGGTCGGCCCAGGTGACGAGCACCTGGATGTTCATCTCCACCATCCGCGATTGGTCGGTGGGGCTCTCGACTTGCATGCGCTTGGTGTCGGCGACGATCCGTGCGGTCAGCACGCTGTCGGCGTCAGCGGTCCCCACGACCTTGAACGGGGTGCGCTTCTCGATCTCCTTGCAGACTGCTTCCGTGAGCCGCTCGCCAAGGTCGACGCCGGGGACGTTGCGGTAGGAATCGCTCTGGATCATCGGAACGTAGACGGTGCGGACATTCGGCGCGTAGAGCGTGTTGTTGCCGAACCGGTAGCCAGCGCAGCCGGCCGTGCCGACCGCGAGGCCCGCAACAGTCAACAGCCACCCCCGGCGAGTAATGGCGTGGCCGGTGGGCATGACTCGAGATCCTGACAAGTTGGCGCCGGAAAGCTCCGCACGCAGAACACAGAATCGCGCTCGGCGAAGACGAGCGATTAGCGGATCGGACCGGACGAGCCGGAATTGTCCTCGCGGGCGATGACGGCATCGGCCTCGGCCATGGCGTCGAGCTCCGCTTCTTTGAGCGAATCGGGATTGAGAAAAGCGGTGAGCGTCGGGAAGGGATTGTCGGAGACATCCTCCTTCCCGGCGAGCATGCCGAGTCGCTCGCGGGCCTTCGCCGCCAAGAGCGTCTCGGGGCGGTCGCGGGCGATCAGCGCGTAGTAGATCCTGGCCGAGGTGTAGTGCTCTCCCTTGGCGTAGAACTCGGCCCGGCTCCAGTGACGCAGCGCCTGCTGGGCATGGATCTCCGCCCGGACCCCCAGAACGCGGTCCTGATCGGCCCGGGCGAGCTGATCGGGGAACTGCACGAGCGTCTGGTCGGCGAGCACCTCCGCCTGGTCGAGCACGCCCCCTTCATAGCCCGCCCCCTGGTAGGCGCGGAGCTTGGACTGAAGACCGAGGAGATGAGCCTGAAGGAGGAAGTCGCTGTCGGGATATTCGCCACGGAGCAGCGTGTAGAAGTAGTCGGCGTCGATCCACTGCCGCTCGAGGAAGTGGGCGTTGGCCTGGGCCATGATGCTGTCGTCGGCTAACTGCCCGCGCGGATCGTTGATGCGGACGTGATCGTAGGCCTTGAGGGCCCGGCCGCGGGTATCGAAGATCGGTCGAGAACGGTCGAAGGGGTTCGGCACGATCGTCAGGTAGTGGTGCTTGTCATCGAGGGCAATCCAGTACTGCGCGATGACGAACTGACGCTGGGCGATCCGGTCGAGGTAGCGCGTGTTGGCATACTTTTTCACGATCTCGTCGTAGGCATCCTCTGCTTTCGGGTACTGGTCGGTGAAGAACCAGCACTCGGCGAGCTGCCACATCGCCTCCTCCTCGATCGCCGAGTCGGGCCAGCGGTCGATCGCCACCTTGTACTTGGCGCTTGCCTCCTTGAACTTCCGCTGGTTGTAGAGGCCGTCGGCCTCTGCCAGCGCCCGCCGTGCCACCGGCTCGTTCGGCCCGCGCCCCACCAGCCGCTTCCAGCGGCGCTTGACGTTGTCCCCCTTGAACCAATCCCAGCCGGGATCGGGGGGGGGCGTGTATTCCGACGAGATGATCTCGCTCTCGGCATCCTCCCCCAGCTCCCCGGCCACCTTTCGCCCCGCCTCGTCGCCGCGCTTCGACCAGGGCCACTTCGGCGTCTTGAGCGTCGTCGCGCAGCCGCCGAGCAGGACCGCCAGGGCGGCGGCCAAAAGCAGCCCGGGAGGCTGGCTGGGGCGGCGGGGATGACTGGAGCGCGGCATGGAGGAGCACCCGGGGTGTGTCGGCGCGGTTGGCGCGGTTCAGGCGTCGCGTGTGGGGAGGGAGCGGGAGGGAAAAGTGGGAACGAGCCGCGGGCTGAGCCGCGATTTCCGTCCCAGGACATGGGCGACGTAGGTATTCATGACGGCCCGGAGCTCCCCGAGGACCGGGGGGTCGATCGGCCTCTCGACCGAGCCGGCGCGGAGGCCGCGCAGCACTGCAAGGGCCGCGGCCGACACCGAGACAACCGCGCGACGGCCGCTGCGGCAGGCCGCGCAGAGCACACCGCCGTCGAGCATCCCGAAGGCGATCCGGCCGGTGGCAGGGACGGCCGCGCGGCATTCCGCACAGCGGCCGAGCGCGGGCGCCTGGCCGGCGGCACGGAGGGCGGCGAGTTCGAAGTGGACGACGGCCGGCCAAACAAGCGCGTCGGGGCCTTCATGAGCCGAGAGACGGAGAAGTGTCGTGTCGGCCGCATCGAACAACTCCGGCTGCGGATCGGCGTCCGCGGTGAGGGCATCGAGCAGTTCGGCGACGTACATTCCGCCGTGGACCGCCGCCAGACTCGTGGCGACACGGAACCTGCGTTCGAGGAAGGCCTCGATGAGCAGGTCGAGCCCGTCCGACGATCTGCGGAGGACGATTACCTGACAGACCGAAAGCAGGTCAAGGGCGCCGTCGAAGGCGCTCTTCGGACGCCACGCCCCCTTCGCCAGGGCCCGCAGCTTGCCGTACTCGCGCGTGAAGACCGTGACCACGGCACTGGTCTCCCCAAAAGGCACGGCGCGGATCACGACGGCCTGGGCCTTGTCCGCTGGCATCGCGCGTCAATCCGGGGGGGCAAGGCGGGTGACGCGGACCCGGTCGACCCGGCTCCGCGTGGCGGTGAGCACCTCCCACCGGCCGCCATGCGACTCGAAACGCTCGCCGGCAAGCGGGATCCGTCCGAGGTGGTGGAAGACGAACCCGCTGACGCTTTCGTAGTCGGCCTCCGTCGGTAGGTCGAGACCGGTGGCCTGGGCGAGGTCCTCGAGGCGGACGTTGGACATCGCCTCGCAGACCCCCTCCGACACCAGCCGGAGGCCGTCGGAGAACGCCTCGTCGTGCTCGTCGGCGATCTCGCCGACGATCTCCTCGAGGGCATCCTCGATCGTTACCACCCCCGACACCCCGCCGAATTCGTCGGTGACCACGGCCATGTGGGTGTGTGTCCGTTGGAACTCGCGGAGGAGGTTCTGGACGCTCATCGACTCCGGCACGAAGTACGGCGGCCGGAGCAGCGGCCGGAGCACGGGGGGCGCTGAAGGAGCGCCGTCGCCGGCAGCGGCGGCAAGGTGCGTGAGGAGCTCGCGGGAATGGAGGATGCCGATGATGTCGTCGGGCGAACGGTCCCAAACCGGCATCCGGGTGTGGGCGCTCTCGGTCGCCACGGCGAGCACCTCCGCCCAGGGGGCGTTGACCGGGAGCGTCACCATCGCCGTCCGCGGGGTCATGATCTGCGACACGCGCGCGTCGCGCAGTTCCATCACTCCCTCGATCATGTCGCGGGCCGCCCCCTCGAGCCGCCCCTCCCGCAGGGCGTCGTCCACGACCTGCCTGACCTCTTCCTCGACGGTCGGCTCGTCGGTCGTCCCGGCGCGTCGCCCGAAGGCGACGGCGAGGAGCGTGGCCATCTTCGAGACACCGCCGACGAACGGGGTCACCATCGCCACCAACGGTCGCCACAGCGGCCAGGTGGCGACGAGGATCCTCGGCCCGAGCGTCCGCGCCAGGAGCATCGGCGCCGCGACGAGGAGAAACCAGACGATCCCCATCCACAGGAGCATCACCGGCAGACGGATCCGCCCCGGCACGAGTTGGAGATCGAGCGAGCGCGCCGCGACGAGCGTTGCCGCCGTCGCCGCCACGACGACGATGGTGGCCGCGATGAACGCCACCGGTTCGCTGCCGTCGAAGATCTCGTCGGCCAATCCCGGCGTGCCGCGGTCGCGACAGATCTCATGCACCCGATGGCGCGGCGCGCCACGGGCCGCGCGGGCCTGGACGGCGGCCAGACTCGCGATCCCGAGGAGCACCAGGGCCATCGCCAACGGATCCGGGCTCATCGTCCCACCCCACCGGACCGCATCGTGCGGGGGCCTGCCGGCCGAGGGGGCGCCGGCAGCCCGATCGCTTCCATGAGTGTCCGCTCGCGGCGGCGCATCGCCCGCCGCGGCCCCGGCGCCAGATCATCGTGGCCCGTCAGATGAAGGATGCCGTGGATCACGTAGTAGGCCGTCTCCAGTCGCGGGGTGGAGGCGACTTCCTTGGCCATCCGCACCGCCGTCTCGGTGCTGACGACGATGTCCCCGCGCAGCACACCGTCGTCCCCTGGCATCCCCGCCGGCTCGGAGAGATCAAACGTGATCACGTCGGTGGGGGTCGGGTCTCCCATCCATTCGTCATGGAGTCGCGCGATCCGCCGATCGTCGCACAGCAGCACCGAGACCTCGGCTGCGGTCACCTTCTCCGCCCGGAGTGCCTTCAGCACGAGCCGCTCGAGCCACCCGCGCGCGAGCTTCACGCGGCGCTGACGATCGACAACCTCGATCAGCAAGTTGTCGGTCGCCGCGGCGACGGTCGTGCGGTCACCGCAGGGCGCCGATCGCTGCCGCTGTTTTCCACTCTTCACAGGCGCGTTATCCAGCGGTTCATCATGTCGCCTCCAGCCGGTCAGGCTGTCCTCTGCTGATCGGGATACTTGACGCGGCCGTGATAGACAGCCGTAAGGCTCTTCACGAGGCTCTGCTCGATGATCTCGAGCTCCTCGAGCGTCAGGCCACACTCATCGAATTGGCCGTCGAGGAGCCGCTTCATCGCCAGATCGTGGACGAGCCCCTGGATCCGGGCCGGTGTCGGCTCGGTGAGGGCCCGGCTGGCACTCTCGACGGCATCGGAGAGCATGAGCACCGCCGACTCGCGCGTGCTCGGCTTCGGGCCGGGGTAGCGGTAGGTGTGCTCGTCGACGTCGCCACCGTCAGGATTGGCCTGCTGCCGCTCGGTCGCGCGTCGGTAGAAATACTCCACGAGCGTCGTGCCGTGGTGCTCGGCAATCAGATCGACGATCGGCTGGGGAAGATTGTACTGCCGGGCCAGCTCCGCCCCTTCCTTGACATGGGCGACGATGATCAGCGTGCTCATTGCCGGCACCAGCGATTCGTGACGGCTCCCTTGCTGTCCCTGGTTCTCCACGAAGTAGACCGGCTTGAGCATCTTGCCGATGTCGTGGAAATAGGCCCCCACGCGCACCAGGAGCCCACGAGCACCAATCGCCTCGGCCGCCGCCTCGCCGATGCTCGCGACGTTGATCGAATGGTTGTAGGTGCCAGGGGCACGACGGACGAGCTCCTGAAGGAGCGGATGGGCAACGTCTCCCACCTCGAGGAGGCTCAAGTCGGTGAGAACTCCGAAGCTCCGCTCGATGAACGGGAGCAGGCCGGTCATGAGGAAGCCGGCCAGGAGCGTCCAGATCCCCGTTCGACCGGCGTCGTAGAGCAGCTGGGTGCTCATCGACCGGCCGTCGAGGATCTCCGCGCCGAGTTGCGTCATCAGCGACACCACGCCCGCCCACAGCCCGACGTAAATGAGCTTGCTGCGGCTCCGCAATCGCCCCATCCAGAAGATCATCGCCGCTGCCGCTGCGGTGAGGGTGACATAGTCGACGAGCCCGCGGCCGAGCCCGACAACAACGACGAGAGCCACCTCGGCGGCGAGGAGGAGGGCGAGATCCTCGTCGTAGGCGATCGCCACCGTCATCGCGAACACGAGCAACGGCACGATCTCCGCCCGCCAGGCATCTCCCGACGCGAACAAACAGACGATCGTCGTCACCACGGCCAGGCCGAGGAGCGTGGCGACGTGGCCGAGGTCGTCGAGAACCTCGCGGTGGTGCATGTGGACATAGAACCCGGCCAACGTGAACATCGCCACGAACAGACCGAGCATCGACAGCATCCGGCCGCCGCGCTGCCGGGCGTCCTGCCGCCGGCTATGTTCCTCGTGCTCGTATCGGAGCAGCGCCAGCTCTTCCTCGCGCACCGGTTCGCCGGGGGCGGAGAGAATGTCGCCGGCGGCGTAGCGGACAAACTGCTGCGGCGTTTTCTCGCGGGCCTCGGTCCGCGCCTGCTGCGTCGCCTCGGGATCGATCTCGAGCGATCCGGCGAGCTTCGGCTCGATCCAGGCGTCGATCCTGTCGGCGAACGCCCCCGCGCCGAGCTCCTCGCCGAGGCGAAGCCGAAGCCGGCTCTTCGCTTCCCCGAGGAGCACGTCGGCCACCTGGACGCGAGCGATCGTGGCGAGATTCCCGAGCGGATGGACATCGATCTCCGTCTGGCTCCCCTCGTCGATGCCGTGCTGGATCGTCTCCAGAACGCCGGTCGCGATCAGGTCGGAGAAGGCCTGATCGATTCCCTTGTCGAACTCGAGCTGCTTCTCCTTCGTGTCGAGGTGCGCCCGGAAGGCGTCGAACTCGGCGACGTGCGCCGCCAGCGCTGGGTCGACCGGGGCATCAGAGCCCGGGTCGGCCGCATCCGCTTCGGCAGCGCCCCGGTCCGGCGTGGCATCCTTCGCGGTAGACGCCCTGTCGGCAGCCTCGTCTGGTGTCTTCGCCGCGCCCGGCCGCCCGTCGTCGATCGCCGCCCGCTCCGGGAGGCCGACGAGCACCGGACCTGCATCGGGGGCGAACTCGAGCCACGCGTCCCGGGAGACGACATCGAGGGCGTCGGCAGCGCCGATCTCGGCGGCCCGATTCTTCAGCCCGTCGCGCAGCCGCAGCAGCGGGGCCGGATCCTGAGTGTAGACAACGCGCACCTGGGCCGCGGCTCGCTCCTGGGCGGTGCGGGTCCGCTCCTGATCAGGCTTCTCGAACGGGACCCGGGCGGCGATCCCCCGGGAGGCCACCGAGCCGGATTGCCACGGCATCGGCTCGGTCCAGCCATGGAGCGCGATCAGGAGTACGGTGGCCGCTCCCAGGCAGAGCGCCAGCCGGAGGAGAACCTCCGATCGCGATACGCGCTCGAAGAGCGCCCCGAGAAAGCCCTGGGGCCCTTCCACGGAATGGCCGCGACGGACGGTGCGGCGGTAGGAGGATGGGGCGACGGGCATGGTGCGGCGATGGTGGCAGAGGGGATGGGGGGTCGATCAGCGCGGCGGGCGACCGTGGTCGTCATGGGCGTCGTCGTCGTAGGCCTCGACGATCCGCTGGACAAGCGGGTGGCGGACGATGTCGGATCCGGCCAGGCGCACCCGGCAGCAGCCGGGGACATGCTGGAGGCGCCGCATGGCGTCGACGAGGCCGCTGGTCCGGTTTGAGGGGAGATCGACCTGCGTGGTGTCGCCGGAGATCACCATCTTCGAGCCCATCCCGAGCCGCGTCAGAAACATCTTCATCTGCGAGACGGTCGTGTTTTGGGCCTCGTCGAGGATGATGAAGGCGTTGTTGAGCGTCCGCCCGCGCATGTACGCCAGTGGCACCATCTCCACGACATCCTGCTCGCCGAGCCGCTTGAGCAACTCGAAGTCGATCATTTCGCGGAGGGCGTCGAGGAGCGGACGCAGGTAGGGGTTGATCTTTGCCTGGAGATCCCCCGGCAGGTAGCCGAGGCTCTCGCCGGCCTCGACCGCGGGGCGCACCAGGATGATCTTCCGCACCTGCTCGGCCCGCCACAGCGACACCGCCATCGCCACGGCGAGGAACGTCTTGCCGCTCCCTGCCGGGCCGCTGCAGAGGACGACGTCATGATCGCGGATCGCCCGCACGTAGGCCGCCTGCCCCTCCGACCGCGGCATGACATGCCGGCCGGCCCGGTGGATGTCGATCGGCTCGTGGTGGACCGGAGCCTCTTCGCCGGTGACGATCGCGATCGCCTGCGCGACATCGGTGCCATCGACGGCGCCCCGCTCTCGGGCGACGCGGTCGAGTTGCTCGAACACCGTCGTGGCCCGCTTGACGGCCTGTTCTTCCCCTTCGATGCGGATCGAGCCCTCCCGCGCGGAGACATTCACCGCGAGCGCTGAGCGGATCCTGCGGAGATGCTGGTCCCTTGGGCCAAAGATGGCCAGGATCCGCTTGGAGTCGACGACCGCGATCGTGGTGCGGGACATCGGAGCCCGCGACGCATGAGGCGCCGACGGTCTCAAGAGAGGAGAGGATAGACCCGAACAGAATCAGTATACCCGCCGCCGCCCCGTCACGCCGGCGGGGATCTTCCGGCAGGTTCCTTGCCCGCCGCAGCCCGGCCGTCTCCCGGCCCGAAAACCGTGCGGAAATCCCAGAATGCGGCCGGCCGAGCCCGACCGGCCCCGCCGCGTCAGTCGGCACGGCGGAAGCAGTAGAGCCGGGCGGCGGTGCGGACCAGGAGCCGCTCGCCGGCGAGAGCTGGCGTCGCCATGCACATGTCGTCCTCGGCGAGGGTGTTGGTGTGGAGCGGAGCGAAGCTGTCACCCCCCTGAAACACAAACGTCACGCCATCCTCGTTGAGGCAGAAAACCTTTCCGTCGGCCCCCCATGGCGACGCCGTGAAGGCCCGCCCCTCGGGGATCCTTTGCGGGGAGAACAGCTCCCGGCCGTCGCTCCCGGCATAGGCGGCCAGGAAGCCGCGGTCGTGGAGGACGTAGACGCGCCCGTCGAGGGCCACCGTCGACGGGTTGTAGGGGGCGGCCGACGGCTGGCTCCAGGCGATCGCCGCGTTCGACGTCGCGTCCGGCGTTAACGAGATATCACCGCTGGCACCGGGGCGGATCGCATACAGCGGCTTGCTGCGGTCCATCACATAGCCCGACGAGACACAGAGCAATCCGTCGTGCTCGTAGGGCGTGGCGATCGTGATTGACGACATCCCTTGGAGCGACCAGAGGAGCTTCCCGTCGGTGTCGTACGACCGCACCTTCCCGGTGCCGGCGGTGACGATCTCGGTGCGCTCGGGCGTCACCCAGACAAAGGGCGTGGCCCAGTTGCTCTTCTCGTCGCGATCGGTCTGCCAGATCTCGGCGCCGGTGGCGGCGTCGAGGGCGACGATCCCGGAGGCTTCCTGGTTGTCGTCGACGAGATAGATCCGGCCGTCATGGAGCGCCGGCGAAGCCGCGGTGCCCCAGCCATTGCGCATCGCATGCGCTGGCAGTTCGCGGCGCCACTGTTGGTTGCCGTCGTGATCGAGGCAGAAGAGGCCGACATTGCCGAACAGGCACCACAGCCGGTCGCCGTCGACGACCGGCGTCTCGGCGGCATAGCTCCCCTTCACGTGGATCGGCTGCTTCGGCTTCCCCTCATGGACGGTCTTCTCCCAGCGGATGCTCCCCGATTCGAGGTCGAGGCAGAGCACCTTCCACCGGTGGGTTGCGTCCGAGGGCTCTGCGCGGTCACCGCCGAAATACAGCCCCTTCTTCGCCTCCTCGACCTCCCCGGTCGATTCACAGGTGGTGAGGAAGATCTTGTCTCCCCACACCACCGGCGACGACCACCCGCGGCCGGCGAGGTCGGTCTTCCAGGCGACGTTCTCCGTGGCCGACCAGCGATCGGGGAGGCCGGCCCCGAGTGCCACGCCCCGCGCCGCCGGGCCGCGAAAGGCCGGCCAGTTGCCGTCGTCGGCCAGAGCCGGGCGGGCGCTGCACGAAAAGCAGAGGAGGGCCGCGGCGAGCAGCAGGCGATCCATGGAAAGTCCCCCGGGAAAGTGGCGGCGTGGTCGCGGTCGACGAAGCCTGTTTAGGAAGGAAACGAAAGCACCCACAACAACCATGCGGCAGGCGCGGCGAAGAGCAGCGAATCGACCAGATCGAGCGCCCCTCCGAGGGCGCCGAGCGCTCCCCCCGAATCCTTGACGCCGGCCTCGCGCTTCAGCAGCGACTCGGCCAGGTCGCCGAGCATCCCGGCCGCGCCGACGACCACGCCGTGAACGACCCAACCGCCAAACGGCCCGGCGCTCCCGCCGTCGGCAGGCGTCAGCAGCGCACGGAGCGCGACAAACACGATCCACGAGGCGATCAAGGCCCCGCCCAGCGATCCCAGCGCTCCTTCCCAGGTCTTCCCCGGGCTCAAGGCGGGCGCCATGCGGTGACGGCCGACGGTCGAACCAACCAGGTAGGCGAGCACATCGCCGAACTTCACCGCCGCGATCATCCCCACCAGCGGCGCGAGCCCCGGCCGGTGCCAGCCGCCGTCGTAATCGGGTGTGCCGGTGAGCCGCAGGCTGACGACGAAGCCCATCGGCAGGGCGATCATCAACAGCCCCAGGGCCGTTCCCGCCAGCCGTTGAATAGCCCCATTCCCCTGGCGATAGAAAACGATCTCCACCAGCAGCGCCCCGATCATCGCGGCCACGACAGCCGCGGCGGCCCACCCGGCTGAGTTGAGCGGCGCTCCACCGCCTGTGGCGGCGCGAAACGCCGGACTGCCCAGCGCCGCCGCCAGCGGCACGGCGACACAACCGGCGACGAGGACAGCCACCCGCGGCCCGAGCCCGCGGTGGGCCAGGATCGCCGCACACTCAAGCGCTGCGGCACCTGCCAGGAGCAGCGCCACAGGGAGCAGCCAGATTGCCGGGCCCGCGCCCCACAGGCCGACGAAATCGGCCCACACCAGCGGCAGGAACGCCCCGAGCAGGCCAAAGCCAGTGACGACGCGCGCCATCCGCGTGCCCGCGGCGGGCCGGCGAGGCACATATTCGGGAACCGGCGTGGTGAGGCCTGACAGGGTCACGGTTTGCCGAGCCCCCCGAAGCGACGTTCCCGAGAGGCGTAGGAGGCGAGGGCGGCGTCGAGTTGCCCCTCGTCGAAATCGGGCCAAGCGGCGTCGGTCACCCACAGCTCGGCATAGCTGATCTGCCAGAGGAGAAAGTTGCTGACGCGCATTTCGCCGGCGGTGCGGATGAGGAGGTCGGGATCGGCCATCCCGGCGGTGTCGAGCGCTCCACTGAAGCGTTCCTCGTCGATCGCGTCGGGATCGAGGCTGCCCGCGCGCACTTCATGGGCCAGGCGCCGAGCGGCCTCGACGATCTCAGCGCGGGCACCGTAGTTGATCGCCAGGCAGAGCTTCATGCCGTTGTTGCCGGCCGTCAGTTCGGCGGTTCGGTCGAGGGCGGCGAGCGTCTCGGCGGGGAGCCCGTCACGGCGCCCGATCATCGACAGCCGGACGCGCTGCTCCATGAGGAGCGCTCGCTCCTCGACGAGATACTGCTCGAGGAGGCACATCAGGAAAGAAAGCTCGGTCTCGGGGCGCCGCCAATTCTCGCTCGAGAGGCAAAAGAGCGTGAGCTGATCGATGCCGAGGCGAACGCACTGCTCGGTCGTCCTGCGGACACTCGCCACGCCACGGCGGTGCCCCTCAATGCGCGGCAGGCCGCGGCTCTTTGCCCAGCGGCCGTTGCCGTCCATGATGATGGCGACATGCCGTGGAGGGGCATCGGGGTGCGGCGGGATCGAAGCGCTCGACGCGGGGCCAACCGGCGCCGCCACCGGCGTCAGACGTTCGCCGCCGAGGGGTGCGGGTGTGGTGGCCATGGCTTGGGGGGGCTGCCGACGACGTTGCGGTCACGGAGAATCGTCTGGGCCCGGTCGGGGCCGACCGAGACGATCGACACCCTCCGGCCGAGGAGCTCGCCGATCCGGTCGAGATAGGCCCGGGCCTGGGGGGGAAGATCATCGTAGCCCCGCACGCCGGTCAGGTCGTCCCTCCAGCCAGGGAGGGTCTCGTACACCGCAACCGCCTGCTTGAGGTCGTCGATGTGGCTGGGGAAGTGGCTGATGCGCTGACCGGCGATCTCGTAGGCCGAGCAGATCTTCACCTCGTCGAGCCCGGAGAGAACGTCAAGAAGCATGACGGCGAGGCAGTCGACCCCGGACAGCCGAGCGGTGTAGCGGGCGGCGACGGCATCGAACCAGCCGCATCGGCGCGGCCGATTCGTTACCGTGCCGTACTCGCGGCCACGTTCCCGCAGATGCTCGCCGATGGCGTTGACCTGCTCGGTGGGGAGCGGCCCGCCGCCGACCCGGGTCGAGTAGGCCTTGACGACGCCGATCACGCGCTCGATCCAGCGCCCCGGCACGCCCGATCCGCTCGACACGCCGACGCCGGAGGAATTGCTGCTGGTGACGTATGGAAACGTGCCATGGTCGATGTCGAGGAGCGAGCCCTGCGCGCCCTCGAAGAGCAACCGCTTCCCCGCCTCGATCTCGTCGAGGAGGAAGGCGGTCGTGTCGGCAACATGGGGCCGGAGACGCTCGCCGTAGGCGGCATATTCGGCGTGAATCCGCCCGGCATCGAGCGGCTCGATGGTCACCCCGCCGACCTTCCAGCCGGCGAAGAGGCCATTTTTGACGGCGACGACGTGGGCGAGTTTCTCCCGGAAATCGGGCCGGTAGAAGTCGCCGAGGCGGATCGCCAGCGAACGGCCAACCTTGTCGCGGTAGCAGGGGCCGATGCCCCGGCCGGTCGTCCCGATCGCCTCGCCGCTCGACAGACTGCCATCGAGGAACCGATCCTCGCTGACGTGCCAGGGGAAGACGACATGGGCCCGGTCGGAGAGGAGGAGTTTCCGGCCGATCGTCACCCCCCGCTTTTCGAGGCCGTCGATCTCGCGGATCACGCTCGCCGGGTCGAGAACGACGCCGCCGGTAACAACACAGGTGACGTTGTCCCGGAGAATCCCGCTGGGAATGAGCGACAGCTTCCAGGTCTGACCGCCGGAGACGACCGTATGACCGGCGTTGGCCCCCCCCTGATAGCGGACGACGAGGTCGTGCTCCTCGGTGAGGAGATCGACGAGCTTCCCCTTCGCCTCGTCACCCCATTGCAGACCGATGACGCAGGTGCCGGGCACGGAAGGGGATCCTCTGGGGGGGTGGAAAGAAGGGAGACGGCGAATCCGCCGGAGGCGGCCGCAGCGAAGTCCACCCGGTGTAGAGTCTAGAACCAGACCGACCCCGGTCAAGCCGCCGGCAGGCTGCGCGAGAGGGGGAGAATGGCCGGTCGCCGACGCGATCGGCCCCGTCGTTCTCCCCTGTCGGCGTTTGCCGCCAACCGCCGTTCCTCGTCGACCGCCAGCCCGCCTCCCGATCCCATCCCTCC
>JBAWVV010000091.1:0-12891 GCA_037147115.1 Planctomycetia bacterium
CCACCACCACCGCCGCCGCCGAACTGCGACTGAAGGAGGAGCTCGATCGCCTCGGTCTCGGCGGCGATCGCGCGGCGGCCGGTCTCGGGGCTGGCGAGGATTCCCCGCGCCTCGTCCATCACCTCCTCGACTGCCCGGAAGAGGCGAATCTCCTTGGCGAAGCGCTCGGCCGCGGCGGGGCGCGAGAGATCTTCCTGCCGCAGCCTTTGAATTGCCTCGTCAAACCGTACCGGACCATCGGGCATGTCGGCGAGATTGTCGATCATGGCGCCGACGCGGCGGGCCAGTGCCGCTTGCGTCTCGGCGAGCCGGCCGGCCACGGGCCTGAAGGCGTCCGACTCGAGGCCGGCGCGACGCTGTTGGGCGACGCGAGTTTCCTCCCGCAGATTCGTCTCGGCCTCGAGGATCTGCATCGCTTCGAGGACGATCTCAGGCGGCAGGTTCTCGGCCGGGGGACTCTTTCCGGAGCCCCCCTGGGAATCCTTCGGCGGGGGGACGAGCTCGTCGGCCCAGCGGTCAAAGGTGTCTGACCAAAACTCCGATCGGGCGATCGACAGGCCAGTTTCCTGCGGAATCTCCGCGGAGAGTTGCCGGAGGCTGCCGAGGACGTCGAGCTCCTTCATCTCCTCGAGCACCGTGCGGAGCGCCGGCTGCGGACGACGCTCGGCATAGGCATCGAGGTCATCCATGAGCACCGACATCCGCTCTCCCACCTGGTCGTTGCCCAGCGTGGCCGTCTCGACTTTTTTCACCACGGAGCCATCCCCGGCAACGTTGCGGGGACGACCGAACGCGCCGGCAACGGTGGCCGACAGCCCCTGCCCGACTTTCAATTCATTCCGGGAGGCCGCCTTGAGTCGCTTCACGAACGTCGTTCCCTCGAGCCTCGCCATCACGTCGGCCAGTTGTCGGGCGATGGCGGCGAAATCGTCGATGAGCTGCCGCTGCTTCTCCACCGCCGCCGCCAGAAGCGGCTGTTGAGCCGGCTTTCCCCCCGCGTCTTTCCCGCCGGGAGAGGGACCGCCAGAAAAGGAACCGACGGTCGTCGTCGGCAAGCCGAGCGTGCTCTCCCCTCCGCCGCCTGCCGCGGACTCCTTCGCGGTCTCCTCGCGATCCCGGGGCGCCGATCCCTCGCCGTCAACGATCTGCGGTGCCGGGGGAAGCGACGATGGATCCTTCGATCCTCCGGCTGCGGGCTTTCCCCCTTGCCCCCGATCCTCGCCCACGCGCTGCGGCGGCTCCTGATCCTGGGGGCTGGCCTCCCCTTGCCCTTCGACCGGCTTGCCGGGCTCTGCCGGGCGCGGCGGCCGCGGGCTCCCCTGACCGGCGGCATTTCCCTTCGGGGCTTCCGCCGCGGCTTGGAGCAGCTCGCCGACGCCCGGCATCCGCGTGGCGGCCATCTCCTCCATCGCCTTGACATGCTCGGCGAGCTCCTCGAGCGTGCCGGCCTCGAACTCAGGGTTGCGCATCGCCTGACGGACCAGCTCCCCCCCGCTCTCGGCCAAGCGCCCCAAGCGGCGGGCATTGTTTCGTTCCCCGGCCGCCTGCTCGCGGATGGTCTTGCGGATCTCTGGGGCGTCGAGCTCCTCGGCGGTCATCGCCTCGAGCTGTTCGTTGCGGGCGAGCAATTCCAGCTCCCGATCACGGACCTCCGCCGCCTGCTGCCGCCAGCGGCCGATCTGTTCGTTGATCCACAGGGCATGATCGGAAGAGCTCATGACGACGAACGTCGTCGGCGCCGAACGGACCCGCTCCCGCCCGGGAAGAAAATCCTCCACGAAGGCCCGCACCTGGATCGTCTGCGGCGCGATGCCGAGGCTCGCCGGCGCGAACGTCCCCACCGCCGCGAGCGTGTCGGCCTCGGGGGCCCCGGTCGCAAGGATCAGTTCGCCGCGGGATCCCTCCGCCTCGCTCCCCACCCACTCCAGCCCCACCTGTTTGACGCCGAAATCGTCGCGCGACTGGAGCGTGAAGCGGACCGTTTCCGAGTCGAGGAGCACCCCCCTGCCACCGAGGCCATCGGCCGTGATCGTCGGCGGCTCATCGTCGCGGGCCACGAGGCTCACCGTGAGTGGCTTGCCCCCGGAGAGGCCGAGCTGATCCTTCCAGGCGAGGGAGAGATCGACCGGCTCCTCGACGAGGACCTCCGGTGCCACGATCGCAGACGCTTCCGGAGCGATGTCGTGGCCGTCGATGGAGGCGCTGGCCAACTCCCGGTTGGCCGTCGCCGTCACTGCCACCCGGCTCCCCTTCACGACCGACAAGCCTCCGCCGCGCAATCCCTTCGTGACCGGAGCGTCGATGCCGAGGTAGTCGGGAAGGCGAACAAGCGCCGTGAGCGCCGTGATCTCCGGTCGGAACGTCGGCTGGAGCGTTACCTCTTGGCGGGCATCACCCACCGCCAGCCGGAAGCTCGCCGGGCTCACCTGGGGGGGAAGCGCGAGCGCATAAGCTTCCCCCTCACGCGTTGCCCGGATCTTCCCCCCGCCACCGATCCGGGCCTTCGCTCGGGCCGGTCGCCACACGGTGGCCGCATCGAGATGGATGACGATCTCGGCCGGCTCGCCATGGGGGATGACGACCGTCTCCGGAAGCCTGTCGATCCGCGCAAAGGTGTAGCGATCCACAAGCCGCCACGGCGTGAGAAACCGCTGCCAGGCGTTTGCCGCGGCAGCCGGCACGAGCAGCCCCAGCCCGGCGGCCAGCCCCAGCGGCACGGAAACAAGCGCCAGCCAGAGCCGATGCCTCGGGCGGGGCACCGCGGCCCGCAGGTCGTGGCGGTCCGCCACCTCGGCTACCTGGCCGATCGCCGCCTCGCACAGCACCCGCGAGCGCGCCTGCTCGCCGGCATTGCGAACCAACTCCACGACCCCGAGGAGCTGATCGCCGAGCGAGGGGAAGCGGTGAGCGATGAGCCGCGCCAGCCGGTCGAGTCCGCGTGTTCCCCAGATCCAGCGATGAAACGCCACCGGAAGGGTGCCACAGGCGGCGATCGCGGCAGCCCACAATCCAAGGCGCACAAGCTTTGAGCTGTCGGTGACCCGATCGAGGAGGAACAGCCCGAGCCAAGCGACGAGGACGCCGAAGAGGGCGCCGCAGAGCGCTTCAATCCCCTTCACCCTCCGGACGGTGGTGCGGAAATCGTCGAGCTGCTGCCGCAGCGCCACGGGGAGCGCCAGGGGGGCCACGTTCCCGGGAACGGTCAGCTGTGGAACGGTCTTCTGGCTTTCGGTGCTCACGGCCTGTTCCCCGCTCGAGAGTCGACACTTCTCATTCTACCGTTCTCCCTCCCCGCCGCGGACGCCGAGGGCCATCGATCGCTCCCGCCCCCGCCGGCTACACGAGCCCCTGCCACTTGCGCCCCACCCAGAACAGCCCGAGGAGCCCAACGAGCGTGGCGAGGGTGAGCGGATGGGCCCACAGCCTCTCCCTGCGGATGTCGGGAGGATTTTCCGGGAGCTTGCCGAGGGCCAACAGAAGCCCGGCAAGATCGGTGGGGCTGGTCACCGAGCCCTGCGTGAGCCGGGCGAGCTCCTCGAGAACCTCCGGACGGGCCCGCGCGCCGATCTCCTCTCCGGCGGCCCCCTGAACAAACACCGCCGCCTCGAGCCGGTCGCCAGTCTCGGCGCAGGCGAGCACCACGCCATGGCTCCCCGGCTCGCGCGGCGTCCAGCTTCCCGAAAATACCCCCCACGCCCCTTGCTCCCCCGGTGCGGCCAGGCGAACCGTCTCGGTGGCGCCGGAGGGGGCGGAGACGGTGACGGTGACGGTTCCCGATTGGAGCGGCTCACCGACCGCGTCGCCGACGTTGGCGTCGAGCGCCACCACCTGCCCGGTCTGGGGCTGCTCCGGTGTATAGAGGAGCCGCATCCGCTCTCCCTTGGCCATCGAGCGCCGGTAGGCCATCCAACGCACCACCTGTCCCCAGAAGCGGTAGTGGTATTTGTCCTCAACCCCCTTCCGCCACCGCCAGGCGCCGTCGGTGGCCATAAAGAGGACTTTTCCGGCCCCGAACGACCGGGTGACGAGGAGGGGGATCCGCCCCGACTCATTGGCGATGTCGTCGTGGACGGCGAGGACCTCGCTGCCGGCCTTGGCCCGGGCGACGGGGCCATACCACTGGAAGCCGGGGAGCGACTCCCACACCGTTGCATTTTCGTCGGGGGTGTCGGCGAGCCGCGTGAGCAAACTCGAACGCCCCTTGTCGGTGAGCGCGAATCGCCCCGGCGTTGCCGTGCCAGTCCCTTCGGGGCGGGTCTGGTCGAGGACCACCGGGAGGAGATCGCCAAGCGCTGTCGCCTCGAGCGACATCTCGTGCCCCAGCCAGCCCGGCATGAAGACGAGCCCCGAGGCTTGATATTCGACGAGCTCCTTCAGAAGCCGACAGTCGTCGTCGGTGAGCTGCCCCGAGTCGATGCCGACGTCGCCGAGGAACACGACATCGAACTTCGACAGCTCCTCGATCGATCCGGGAAACTTCTTGATCGCGTCCTTCGAGCCGCCGCCGACCTGCGAGAGCCCGGGCTGAAAGAGGAGACAGGCGAGTTCGACGCCCGGATCGCGGGAGAGGGCATTGCGGAGGTAGCGGTATTCCCACCGCGGTACGCTCTCGACGATGAGGACGCGAAGCTTCTCCTCGCGGATCGCCACCGGCACCGAGCGGGCGTTGTTGTCGGGGAGGAGCTCGCCGGCCTGCGGAGGAACGCGGACGGTGAGCGTGTAGTCGCCGACGGTGGCCGGGGTCCAGAGGATCCAATCGATCGTCGATTGCATTGACGCGAGGCGCACCTCCTTGGTGAAGCGCTGGCCGTCAGAGGCCTCGATCTCGACGGTCACCATCTGTTCCCGGGGCAGTGAGCTGCGGATGGTGAACGGCACCCGGAACGGCTTGGCGACGACTCCGGTGACGGCGCTCTCGACGCCCGAGACGGCGACATCAGGGAGCGGGGTCAGGCTTCCGACCGGAACAGCAAACACCGGCACTCCAGCCAACCGCAAGCTCGTCGCCGCCTGGACTGGCGGCTTCCCCTCGTTCCAGTCGCCGTCGGAGGTGATCACCACCCCGCGCAGATTCGGATAGCGCCGGACCGCCGCATCGAGCGGATCGAAGAGGTTTGTTCCCGTGGCCACAGCTTTTGCATCGACGGCTTGGGCGCTTGAAAACGGTTCGATGGCGATCGCATACCGATCCTCGAGGGGGCTCCAGAACGACCGCTCGCCGAGCGCCGCCACTGCCTCAGCCCGCGACAGGGCCCCGGGGCTCTCCCCGCCGTCACGGGAATCGCCCCGGCGGACATCGACCGTCTCCATGCTCTGCGAATCGTCGAGGAGGACGGCGATCGTCGGCTTGTCGACGGGGCGCTGTTGGGTGACCCACTCCGGCTGATTGAGGAGGATCGCGACCAGCAGCGCAATGAGCAGGCGCAGCCCTTCGAGGAGCCCGAAGCCCGGCTTGAATCCGCTCCGCCACCAGCCGACCGCACTGACCGCGGCCACGAGGAGCACCAGGGCGATCGACACCCCGAGCATCCACGGGCTCGACTGGAAGCGGAGTCCGTGCGCGAGCGTGATCATCTCGGCGGGAGTCGTCACAGCATCGCCTCCCGGGCCGATCGCGCTGCCCTCATTGGCGAGACGTGCGGCAGCGAGAGCAGCCCCTCGGCCGCAAGCGCGAGCAACAGGGCCACCAGGCAGGGGCGCCACACCTCCTCGACGAGATTCCCTAGCCCTCCGGCCTGTTGCTCAAACCGGCTCAGCAACAGCCCCTCAAAGAGCGTGTCGATCTGCTCATTGGCGAGGACAGGACTGCAGTCCTCGCGCGGCGGCCGGTTGATCGCCACGAGCCGGCCGCGCGAGGCGAGGACACCGGCGTGGAATCCCGACTCCGTCGAAGGGCTGGGGGGCCCGGCGATCTGTCGCCAGCCATCGGCCGCAGGCTTCATGCTCTGGTCATCCACGCGAACGCTTGGGCCGGCCGGCTCTCCGGCATCGGCCATCCGCGCCGGCCCGACAGCGGCGAGCCCCTCGTCGATCGCCCGTTGCGCGAGGCAATAGAGGACGATGCCGTTGGCGGCGAGATCGGAGTCGCGTGGCGAGGGGGTGGTGGCAAGGAAGGCGACGGCGCCGCGGTCGCGGGCCGCGCGGAGGAGGAGCGGGCGGTCTTCCGGGAGTGTCGCCAGCGCGGTTCCGGCGCCTGAGAGCCCGCACACCCGGCGGATCTCGAGCTCACCCACCGGCAGCGCCTCTCCGGTGAGCGTGCCGGCGAGCCAGCCCTCATCGCTGCGCCACGACGCCGGCCGCAGCGGCGGGCTGTGCTCGCTCCAAGCCCCCCAGCCGATCCCGGCAAACGACGCCCCGGTCGGCACCTCGGGGGGGAGAAACATCACCTCCCCTCCGCGGTCGACAAACCGCTCGACGAGCGCCACGAGCTCCCCTTCGGGAAGCGGTGCCTGCCAGAGAAGGAGCGCTACCTCATCCAGTGCCATCCCGGCCGCCTCCTCCGGCGCAACGAGATCGACTGCCGCAACGAGGAGCTTGTCGGGGGGAATCCCGGCGACGAGCTCGAGCGCCCCCCGCGCCCGGGGATCCTCGGCGACGATCACGGTGCGCCGCGTCGGCGTTTTCCCGAAGGTGAAATAGGCTTCGTTGTCGGCGGGGTTGATGTCGGCGGGGATCGTCACCCGCCCCCAGCCGCTCCCTCGCGCTCGGTCGCTCGGGCTCCCCTCACCGGCAGCGAGCGCTGCCACATCGACCGGGATGGCATGCCGCGCGAGCACCGTCTCTGTGCCGACAAGCTCGATCTCGATCGTCGATCGGGCGCCGCCGAGCTCCACGCTCACCGGCACCCTCACCGGCCCCTGATCCCGCTGGCGCCGCAGGACCAGGTCGAGGAGGAGCTCCCATCCCTTGCCCTGCGGCTCGAGGGTCGCTTTCGTGACGCGGACGGCGAGGTTGTCGTCTCCGGGATCGGTGGCGGCAAGGAGGTTCACGCGCACTCCCTGGGGGAGCGCCGCGAGCTGCTCGCGGATCGCCGGCCACGCACCATCCGCCGGCTTCCAATCGTCGGCACGCTGATCGGAGCAGATCCAGATCGAGCCCGCCGCCGAGCTGTCTTCCCGGAGGTGCGTGGAGGCCGCCTGGAGCATCTTCGGCAAGTCGGCCGCAGCAGCGGCGGGCTCCGTCTCGGAAAGCGCCGCGAGGGCCCGCGGTGAGGCCAGTTCCAGGGGGGCTCCCGTCACGCTGTCGATGAGGATCACACGCTTGGTGCCGAGGGTCTCCAGCGCCGCGACGACCTGCCGGCGGGCGGTGGCGAGCTTCGATTCGCCGCCGGCGACGGCAGCCTGCGCCATGCTCGGGGAGCGGTCGAGGAGGACGATGGCTGCAGCCCGATCCCCCCCCAGGCTCGCCAGCCATCCGCGCGACAGCGGCCGGCTGACGGCAAACACCGCCGCCGCCACGGCGAGCATCCGCAGGGCGAGGATCAGCCACTGCCGCAGCCGGCTGTAGCCGCGCGAGAGGGCCTTGGCAGCGAGGAGGAAGCGCATCGCCGCCCACTCCACCGACTGGAAGCGCCACTGATTGACAAGATGGATGATCACCGGCAGGGCCACGATCGGCAGCGCCAGGAGGAGCCACGGCTGGAGGAACGTCATCGCCGCCCCCTCGCCGTGGCCCGGCCGACGAGGAACCGGGCGAGGACCTTCTCGCAATCCTCATCGAGGCTCACCTGTGCGTGGTCGATCCCCTGCTCGAGGACGATGCCGCGGATCGCCCCGAGCCAGGCGGAGAGCGCCTGCTGGTAGCGGGCGGCGATGTCGAGCGGATCGGCAAACAGCGGGCTCCCCCCCTCCATGTCGAGAAACCGGGTCGGCCGACGGAAGTCGAAGCGGATCTCCTGCGGATCGAGGAGGTGGAAGAGGGCGACGTCGTGGCGGCGGAAGCGGAGGTGCCCGAGCGCCCCGGCAAGTGCCTCTGGCTCCATGAACAGATCGGAGAGGATCACAACCAGCGCTCGCTGGCGGACGGTCTCGGCGATCTCGTGGAGCACCTGCGGGAGGTGCGAGGCTCCCTGCGGCCGGACCTCCTCGAGGGCATCGAGGACGAGGCGCAGATGGGCGGGATTGCGACGCGGAGGGAGATTCCGCACAACCGACTCGGCCACACAGGAGATCCCGACTGCGTCCCCCTGCCGGCAGGCGAGGAAGGCAAGCGTGCCGGCGAGCCGACGGGCGACCTCGATCCGCGTGATCCCGGTCGAGCCGTAGCCCATCGAGCCGCTGGAGTCGACAACGAGGCACAGCCGCAGATTCGTGTCGGCCTCGTATTCCTTGACGTAGTTGCGGTCGGTGCGGCCGTAGACGCGCCAGTCGAGGCGCCGCAGGTCGTCGCCAGGGACATACTTCCGGTACTCGGCAAACTCGACGCTCGACCCGCGGTGGGGGCTCGTGTGCCGCCCCGACACCCCGCCGACCATCGGCCGACGCGCAAGGAGCGGCACGGCGGCGAGCCGGGAGAGCATGCCGCTGTCGAGAAACGTCCGCGTGGCCCGGTCGTGGAGCATCGGTCAGCCGCTGGTGGTGGCGAGCGCCTCGCTCACGAGGCGTTCGCAGATCCGTCGGGCATCGATCCCCTCCGCCTGGGCGGCGAAGGTGGTCAGAACACGGTGCGCGAGGACCGGGGCCGCCACGGCGGCGATATCCTCCAGCCGCACCATGTAGGCGCCGGTGAGCGCCGCGCGGGCCTTCCCCCCGAGGATCAGATACTGCACGGCCCGGGGGCCGGCCCCCCAGGCGACGAGGGGCTTGAGCCAGTCGGGGGCCGTCGCCCCGTGCGGGCGCGTCCGCCGCACGAGCTTCGTGGCGAAGTGGTAGATGTGATCGGGAACGGGCACCCGGCGGACGAGATGCTGGAACTCGATGATCTCCGCCGCGGAGAGGACATGATCGAGCGGCGGGAGGGTATCGCCGGTCGTCGTTCGGGCGATCATCACTTCCTCCTCCTCGCTGGGATAATCGACCTCGATGAGGAACATGAAGCGATCGAGCTGGGCCTCGGGGAGCGGATACGTCCCCTCCTGCTCGACCGGGTTTTGCGTGGCGAGGACGAAGAACGGCGGCTCGAGCAGCGACGTCTTGCCGACCACCGTCACCTTCTGCTCCTGCATCGCCTCGAGCATCGCCGCCTGCGTCTTCGGCGGCGCCCGGTTGATCTCGTCGGCGAGGACGATGTTGGCGAACACCGGGCCGGGGACGAAGCTAAACTCGCGCCGTCCCCCCGACTCCTGGAGGATGTCGGTGCCGGTGATGTCCATCGGCATCAGGTCGGGGGTGAACTGGATCCGGCTGAACTTCAGCGACACCGCCTCGGCCAGCCGACTGACGAGGAGCGTCTTGGCGAGCCCGGGAACGCCGACGAGGAGCGCGTGACCACGGGCGAAGAGGCAGATCGCCAGCCTCTCGATCGTGTCGGCCTGGCCGATGATCACCCTGCCGAGCTCGTCCTGGAGGCGCCGGTAGGCGGCACGGAGCCGGTCGAGCTTCGCCACGTCGTCATCGCCGAGACGCGCTTCGGGGCCGGGGGGGGAAGCCATGAGATTCTCCAACCAAGCGGCGCAGACAGGCCGGAAGGGCGATCGCCCTCCTCGATCGGCAGCCTAACCGAAACCGCCAGCCACCTCCACCGGGGGGTTTAGAACCCCCCGCTGCCAAGCGCTGTCCTTCAGGCGGGGGCGATGGCGTCGATCTTCGCTGCCAAGCGAAAATCGTTGATCGAGAGGCCGCCGATGGCGTGCGTCGTCAATTCCACCCGGAGCCGACGGTAAGCCTCGAGATGAAGATCGGGGTGGTGCCGCTCGCGTTCGGCGAGTGCTCCGATGGAGTTGGCGAGCTTGATCGCCCCCCGAAAGTCGGCGAGGGTCCACTCGCGGCGGATGAACGCGCCGTCGGGCGATAGGCTCCAGGCCGGCAGTTCGCTCAGGCAGGCCGCCACCTCGCCGGCGTCGAGTTTCGGCACGCCCCCTTCGCAAGGGACACACCGCTCGGCCATGAGCTCATCACGCGACACTCTCATCGATCGGCTCCTGTTCGTTCCAAAGTCATCGAGCCCTCACGATACCCGGCGGCGCGGGGAACAGGCACCACACCACCCTACGGGAGGGTCGATAGAGTCCCCTTGCCGTTTTTCGCCGCAAAAAACCGGCACCAACGCGTTGGCATCCCTAAAGGGCAACTCTTTTATGACATTGCGGTAAGGATCCGCCCGCGGAATGGTGTGAGGCCCCACAATGCGCCAGGCGTGGGGAGCGTTTGGTCCTCCAGACGCGGGCGGACCGTCGACAGGCAACGACAGGCAGTCACACACGATGACCCTCCGCGACATCTTTGATTCGATCACGTCGTCCTCGACCGCGGGGCTGTTTCCGATCGTCCTGCCGAGGTCAGCCAGTGCCGAGAGGTCGATTGACATCCAGATTGAAAATCCTTTTGGCGTTCCGGCGCACTACTCCGTGGCCTGGCTGCGACGACACGGCCGGCCGGTGACGAAATTCGACGAGACCGAGCGGCGTGTCGGCATCCCGACGCCGCGGACTATCCAAATCCTGCTCGACGAATCCTCAATCGACGCTGATCACCAGATCACGATCCGCGCTGCCGGGCGGACGTCGAAGCTCATTCTCTATCGGGAACTTCTCGCGGACTTTGTCGAGGCGAAGACCTCCCCGGAGGTGGGCGTGGCGATCGCCGCGACCGGGGCGGTGCAGTTCAGCGTCCGCCGACCCGGGGCGGCGTGAGGGGGGGGCAACGGTCGTGGCACGTTTCCCCGGAGGATGAGAAGAAGCCAAAACGACATCCATTTTTGGAACGTCGTGTCGTCCTCCCGGTTCTTGGTTAGTCGTCGGCTAGGAACGCGACCGTCTTCTCGTTGATCGCCCGAAGGGTTGCGTCGACCCCCTGCTGCCCGGTCGTGAGACGCCCCAGTTCGGTCGCGTTGATCTCGGTGGCCAGCGACACCCAGGCGGGGAGATGAGGCGAGGTCCCCATCCGTCCCTCGATCGCCCGGCGCGTCACGTCGAAGTGCCGGGTCGTCCCCAGCATGGGAGCGTTCTTCGCCAGCACCCGCGGATCGGTGAAGCTGCTCCTCCGTACTGGCGTGTCGGCACCGGAGGCATTCGCCCGGGCGGTGACATCGGCACTCGTGGCCCACTGCATGAAGATCCAAGCCGGATCGGGGTTGGGTGCATGCCGGCTCAGCGCCAGGCACGATCCCCCCTGGCGGCTGATGCCGGGCGTCTCGTGAAAGCCGCAGTCGGCCTTCGAAAGTAGCGCCGCCTCGCGGGGGCAGTCGGCCGCCTCGACGAGCCCCGCCACCTTGCTGCGGCGCTCGTCGTCACACCCAGGAAAAAACTCGCTCCAGGAGATGACAATCCCTGCCCGGCCCTGCGTGAGCGCCTCGGCCTGTCCGTTCCAGTCCCAGCCGCTCGATTCCGGGCTCATGTGCTTCCCGAGCTCGAGCATGTATTCCAGCCCGCGGCGATTTCCGTCGGTGACGTAATCGGGGCGGTTGTCAGGGCCAAAATGATGGCCGCCATGGGCCCACATCCAAGCCGACGCCTCGCACTGGAGTGAAAAGTGCCCGGTCTTCCACTGGCCGGCCGTTCCCCGGACACCGCTGCCGCGCCGCGATTCGTCGATCGCCCTGACGACGTCGAGGTATTCCCGCATCGTCGTCGGCACGGCGAGTTGAAGGTCGTCGAGGATGTCCCGGCGGAAGAGCATGATGAAGATCGGGCTATCAAAGGGGACACCGACGACTCGGCCGTCGTAGCTGGCGGTCGCCTCGACAAGTTGCGGCAAGAAGTCGTCGAAGTCGTAATCGGGATAAGCGAACTCGCGCCGGTCGAGGAGCTCCGCCACGCCGACACTTTCGTCGGCAAACCGGGCGAGCCAAGTCTGATCCCAGTAGAAGATGTCGACGTGCCCCTTCGAGCCGTCGGCGCCGGCGAGCGTGTCGGCCACGGTCTTGGCAAGCACCTCGTCGAGCGGCACCGGTGTCCAGTCGACTTCGATACCGCTCAGCGGCGTGAACTCTTCACGGATCATCCGAGCGATGATCTCCCCGGGGGGCGTGTTCTCCGACACGACCCTGATTCGCGTTCCCTTGAAGCCTCCCCCCACCTCGCGGAGGAAGTGCCGCTGTTGATCGCTGAGGCCGCTTTCGGCCAAGGGAGCCGCGGGAATCGACTGCGCCGTAACACCGCGCATCCCCGCCGAAAAGCGGGCCGAGGCGAAGCCGAAGCCGGCCGCGGCGGCGGCGCGGAGAAAGCGACGCCTGTCGATCGATCCGGCCCGGTACTTCCGCTGCATCTTTGCCACGTGGACTCGCTGCTGCCGATCGAGATCGTTCATGGAAATGCCTTCCTGGGAGGAGCTCAATCGCCGACCGATTTCGACGCCGGCAACAGCAGTCAGCATAGCAACGCAAGCGGATAGCCAAGCCGCGGTGGCGCCGCATGGACCGAGCGCAGGGGAGGCGTGCCTTTTTCGTCCCACCCCATTTCCGTTTCGTGCCCGTTTCGTCCCAGGCTGTGCCCGATTCGTCCCACCCGCGCCCGTTTCGTCCCCGCATTTGACCGTTTCGTCCCTCGGGAACGGCTCCTTGATTGCAATCCGGTAGGGCGGGCCCACCGAGCCCGGTTAATCCTGGAAAATGTTGGCGGTTCTTTGTGGGAGCGGATCACAAGTCCCAGTGGCCCCAGCGATTCGACAGGCAGTCAAAAATCATGACGCTTCGCGAACTGTTCTCTACCCGCACTTCTTCCGCTGCCGTGGGGATCCACCCAGTCGGGATGCCGACGGCGACAACTCCCCGCGGCATGATCGAGATCTGGATCGA
>JBAWVV010000092.1:0-12852 GCA_037147115.1 Planctomycetia bacterium
AACTAAAACTGCCAGATCGCGTCGCAGCCACCGTACAGCTGGCCGTACTCGTTGAAGTTCTTGCCGTAAGGCAGCGGGCCCTTGCCATGGTCGGGGGCGTACCAGTCGTACCGCAGCTCTGGCCGCACGACGAAGTTGCGGTTGGGCTTCCAGTTCAGGCCCCACGACATCTCCCAGAAGTTGCCCTGGTAGCCGGTCGCGAACGGCCCGCCGAACATCGCATTGCGGATCGGGTTGAGGACGCGGTAGCCGTTGTTGTCGCGGAACCACTCCATCCGCACGCCGCCGATGAGCGTGTCGCTGAAGTTGTAGAACAGGTACTGGTTGATGCCGTACCAGGTTGCCGTGCCGGGCTGCTGGCCGAGGGTCTCCTTGACACCGATGGCGTTGAACTGCCAGCCGTTGTCGTTCTGGAAGACGTACGTCACCTTGTCGTTGATCTCGTTGACGTACACCGTACTGAGGATCGAGCGGTTGCCGATCGTCGCCAGCGGAGAGGTGAAGCCACCGATCTCGTTGCCGCTCGAGGTCGTCATCGTCAACGTCTGCGTGCCGTCGTCGCTCTTGATCGACGCACCACCGAGGAACGCGGCGTTGCTGTTGGCACCCGTGTAGCCGGGGTTGGCGATCCCGAGGATGTTGATCGGGTCGCTGTAGTTGTCCCAGCCGTTGGTGATCCCGGCGAACACCGTGGTGTTGTCGGTGGCCTTCCAGGTGTCGAGGATGCCGGTGTGCGTAAACGGCTCGCCGTACTGCATCGTGTAGGCGTGCGTGTAGAAGAAGTTACCGATCGAGGGCACGACCTCGTAGCCGATGATCGTGTAGAAGTGTCCGAACTTCACCGCATGGTCGCCGTAGCCGACCTCGCCGTACATCTGCGGCAGGGCCAGCCCGTAGTACTTGCTCGAGTTCCAGCTGCCGAAGCCGGCCGGCGACTGGTTGAGGAGGTTGCCGTCGAGGCCGCGGGCGGTGGTGAAGATCGAGTCGCCACCGTAGAGGAGGTCGACACGACCGCCCCAGTCGGCCCCGCCGTCCTCGAGATCGAGGACCTTCTCGTTGACGAGATAGAGCTGGTTGACCTGGCCCATCCAGTTGCGGTCATTGAACGTGATCGGGCCGTTGAACGGCGAGCCCCAGTTGTTGCCGCCGATGCCGGCGTCGATCCAGCCGTAGGTGGCGATGCCGCGCTCCTTGAGGTACTCCGTCTCGAGGTAGCGGGTGGGGGCCTCGTCAACCTCCTGGGCCGACTCCTGCGGCGGCAGGCCGCGCAGCTGGTAGGCGTCTTCCTGGGGCACATTGGCCGCCACGGGGGGAAGGCCGCTGGTCGTCTGGCCGACGGCAGTTGAGGCCAAGAGCGTGGCGGCAGCGGTCAGGCCCGCTCCAAGGAGGGGCAGCTTCGTCCAGTTGAACTTCATGATGAGAGTTTCAGCTCCAGGTGGGGATGTTGCGGTCGGCCGTGTCCAAACGGTGGTCCGCCAGTCCATCCGGAATCCCCCCTGCGACCGGCCCGCCAAGTACCAGACGCAGATTCGGCAATTCCGACACAGGTGTATCGTCCGGCCTTGACCCGGAAAACCGGGTGGACCGTGCCCTCCCGCAAGGTTTCCCTGACCGGCAGCCAGCCTGGGAAGCTGTGCCGATCGCATTGCCCCTGAGGGCACCGGTGGCAGACCTTGCGGGCACCGGTGGCAGACTTTGCGGGCACCGGTGCGGTGGCGCACCTAGGGCTTGGTGGAGGGGCGTTCCGAAGGCGGCTCACGCCCCGGTGAAAGCTCCCCGAGGCCTCAAGCCTCGACGCCAAACGCCCCTTCGAGGAGGGCCGCGACGAAGCGTTCTGGGGAGAAGGTCTCGAGGTCGTCGGCCCCTTCCCCGAGCCCGACGAACTTCACCGGGAGGCCGAATTGTTCCGTGACCGGCACGATCACGCCGCCGCGGGCCGAGCCGTCGAGCTTGGAGAGAACGATCCCGGTGCAGCCGGCGGCCTCCTTGAAGCCCTTGGCCTGCGAGAGGGCATTCTGGCCGGCGGTGGCATCGATGACGAGGAGCACCTCGTGGGGCGCTTCCGGGACGAGCTTCGCGACCACGCGGCGGATCTTGGAGAGCTCCTGCATGAGGTTTGACTGCGTCTGGAGGCGGCCGGCGGTGTCGACGATGCAAACGTCGGCGCCCGCCTCGACCGCCCGCGCCACCGCCTTGTGGGCGACGCTGGCCGGATCGCTCCCCTGTGGGCCGCGGACGATCTCGGCGCCGAGCCGGTCGGCCCACATCGTGAGTTGCTCGACGGCCGCCGCCCGGAAGGTGTCGCCGGCCCCGAGAACGACTTTCTTGCCTTCGCGAGTGAAGATCCGCGCGAGCTTCGCGATCGACGTCGTCTTCCCCGAGCCGTTGACGCCAGTCACGAGGATCACGGTCAGCCCGGAGGCGGCCATGGTGATTCCCGCCTCGGTGTTTCGCAGGCGGGCGAGGAGTTGGGTGCGGATCGAGTCGAGGACGACCGCGGGATCGACGACCCGGGCCCGGAGACGCTCGCGGACGTCGACAACGATGGCCTCCGCGGCGGCCGGGCCCATGTCGGTGCGGACAAGGATCCCACGGAGCTCCTCGAGGAAGTCCTCGTCGACGAGCCTCCCCTCCCGCTTGAAGAGGTCGCGGACGTCGGTCCGCAGCACCTGGGCCGTCTTTGCCAGCCCGGCCTTGAGGCGGTCGAGGAGTCCGCGCGGCTTCTCAACGCCGTCCATGGCGCCCGGCGCGCCCGCCGGGGTGTCCTTGGTCTTTTGATCCTTGTTCGGTTGATCCTTGCTCGCCTGCTCCTTCGTTGCTTGATCCTTCGGATCCTTGCGGCCGAAGCTGAAGATGCCCATCGATCGTCTCCCTGGTCGTCGGTGTGGGGCGGATCCGCCGGTCGGCGGCTAGACCCCGGCCCGGTCGGCGATGATCCGGCCGAGGATCCCCGCCACGAAGTTCCCCGACCCTTCCCCGCCGTAACGCTTGGCCAGTTCGATCGCCTCGTCGGCGGCGGCCGCGGGCGGGGTGTCGGTGTGGAGGATCTCATGGGCCGCAAGTCTGAGGATGCCCCGGTCGGTGGCGGCCATCCGGGCCACGCGCCAGTGCTCGGCGCGGGCATCGATGTGGGCGTCGAGCTCGTCGCGGCGCTTCTGCACGCCGCGCACCAGAGAGAGCGCGAAGGGAACCAGCGGCCCGCCATGGAGCCTACCGCTGACGAAACGCTGGAGATCGTCGGGGGCCACGTCGGGGTTGAGGTCGAGTTGGTAGAGGGCTTGGAGGGCAATCTCGCGGGCCCGGCTGCGGCGTTGCGTGGTCATCGGGTCTTCCCTCCGGTAGCGGTGGCGATCTGGTGGAGGAGCGAGATCATCTCGATCGCTGCCGCGGCACACTCCTCCCCCTTGTTGGAATGCGCTGCCACCCGTTCGTCGCCACCAGCCCGGGCCAGGGCCTGCTCGATCGACTGACAGGTGAGGACACCAAACAGCACCGGGGTGCCCCTGGCCCGTCCGATGGCCTCGATCCCCTGGGCGACGGCCGCGGCGATGTGCTGATCGTGCGTCGTCTCGCCGCGAATGATCGCGCCGAGGCAGATCACCGCGGCGTATTCCCCCGTGGCGGCGAGCCGATCGGCGACAACGGGGAGCTCGAAGGCTCCCGGCACCCTGGCCACGTCGAGCCGCCAGCGATCGAGGCCGGCCACCGCGAGCGTTCGCGCCGCGCCGGCGAGCATCCGCTCGGTGACGGCCGCGTTGTAGCGCGAAACGACGATCGCCACGCGGATCCCCGCAGGGAGGCGGGCCTGGTCTCCCTCGAACAGCCGGCCGTGATCGAAGACGGCCGGCGTCTCTTGCCGCTCCTGCTGCTTCACGACTTCAGCCCTTGGAGGAATTCGGCGTTCGTCTTCGTCTTCGAGAGCCGGTTGATGAGGAGCTCCATGGCGTCGGTGGGGTTCATGTCGCCGAGGACGCGACGCAGCACGCAGGTGCGCCGGTGGGTCTCGGCGTCCATCAGCATCTCTTCGCGCCGGGTGCCGGAGCGGTTGATGTCGATCGCCGGGTAGACCCGCTTGTCGACGAGCCGACGGTCGAGAACGATCTCGAGGTTTCCCGTCCCCTTGAACTCCTCAAAGATCACCTCGTCCATCTTGCTGCCGGTGTCGACCAGGGCGGTGGCGATGATCGTCAGCGAGCCTCCTTCCTCGACCTTGCGGGCGCTGCCGAAGAAGCGCTTTGGTCGCTGGAGTGCCCCGGAATCGATGCCGCCGGAGAGGATCTTGCCCGAGTTGGGCACCTCGGCGTTCCAGGCCCGCGCCAGTCGCGTGATCGAGTCGAGGAAGATGATGACATCGCGGCCGTATTCCACGAGCCGCTTCGCCTTCTCGATCACCATCTCGGCCACCTGGATGTGCCGCGCGGCGTTCTCGTCGAAGGTCGAGCTGATCACCTCGCACGACGGCCCCCTCACCTGCCGCTCCATGTCGGTGACCTCCTCCGGGCGCTCGTCGATGAGGAGCATGAAGACATAGGCCTCGGGATAGTTGGCCAACACCGACTTGGCCATCTTCTGGAGGAGGATCGTCTTCCCGGCCCGCGGCGGGCTGACGATCAGGCCGCGCTGCCCGAAGCCGATCGGCACGACGAGGTCGACAACGCGCATCGCGATCTCTTCAGAGGTCGTCTCCATGCCGATCCGCCGGTCGGGATGGAGGGGCGTCAGGTCGTCGAAGAACATGCGCGTCGAGAGTTTGGCGGGATCCTCCCCGTTGATCGCCTCCACACGCAGCAGCGCGAAGTAGCGTTCGCTCTCCTTCGGGGGACGGATCTGCCCGGCGACGCTCGCGCCATTGCGGAGGCCGAAGCGCCGGATCTGGCTGGGGCTGACGTAAATGTCGTCAGGGCAGGAGAGGTAGTGGTAGTCGGGGCTGCGGAGGAAGCCGAAGCCGTCGGGGAGGATTTCGAGCGTCCCCTCACCGAACATCAGGCCGTTGAGCTTCACCCGCTCTTTGAGAATCCGGAAGACGAGGTCGTGCTTCTTGGCCCCGGTGATGTCGCCGATCTGCTCTTGGCGGGCCAGTTCGATCAGCTCCTGCATCGACATCTTCTGCAGGGCGGTGATGTGGGTGTCGGTTTTTTTCAGCGACTCGTAGCGGTCGACCGCATCCTCACCCTCGAGTTTCACCTCCGCTGCGATCTCCTCGGCGATCGACATCGGCGCGTCGTCGAGGTCGTCGTCGGAAGGGAAGGAGGGATCGGTGGGCATGGGGCACCTCGGGACGGCCGCTGGCCGGCACCCTGACGAGGAGCCGATGCGACCGGAAGGGTGGGGCGAGGAGGAAAGGCGGGAGTCCGCACCGACCGCGGGGGGGTGGAGCGATCGTCGGGACGGGTGACGGGAGTGACTGGCGGGAGGAGCGATCGGCAGGGATAAAACGGAAAGCCGCACGAGATGCAGCCCGAACCATTCCCCCCACACAGCGGAAAAACGGCCGCTCCGGAAGCGCCGGTGGTCAGGAAGGTGACCGCCGGGAGAGCTCATGCCAGAGTCGATCGATCTGGGGTTGAGTATACGCGGGATCCCGGGAGGTATCCACGGTGGACGTTTTTCCGGTGGGGAGGATCCGCGGGGATTGCTCGTTCCATGAGGCTTCGCGGGCCTCGATCTGGGGGGCGGAGAAGCGGGGAGCGATGCGGGCGTGGCGGATGTCGTCGGGACACTCGAGGATGACGAGATGATCGCAGCGGTCGAGCCAGCCACCGCGGACGAGGAGCGGCACATCGAGAACCACGACCTGTTCGGGGCCCCCTCTTTGCTCCTCCCCGGCGATCCCGGCGAGGAGGTCTTCGATCCGGTCGTGGACTCGCGGATGGATGATCGCCTCGAGGTCGGCCAGCGCCTCCCGGTGGGCAGCGGTGGGGCCGAACACAATCCCCGCCAGCGCCTTCCGGTCGATCCCCGCCGCGTCTGGTGCGGAGCTCCCCGTGATCAGCCCCGGGCCGAACCGTTCGACGAGCGCTCGGCGCGTGTCCGCTTCGAGGAGAACCTCGTGGGCGATTCGGTCGGCATCGACGACGCGGGCGCCATGCTCCGCCAGGAGCTTCGCCACGGTCGATTTCCCCGCACCGATCCGGCCGATGATCCCGATGAGAATCACGCTGCCCTGCCTCCTTCGCTCTCTCCTGCCCTGCCCTGCCCCGGGCCGGGGGTCACTTCTCGCACGCGGCCCAGGTCGCCCCCTCGTGCACCGTGACCTCGAGCGGAACCTCGAGCGTCATGGCCCCCTTCATCTCTGCGACGAGGAGGGGGCGAACGATCCCAATCTCGCCGGCCGGAACCTCGAGGAGAAGCTCGTCGTGGATCTGAAGGACGATCGCCGCGGCGAGCCCCTCGGCGGCGAGCCGGCGCTGGACGCGGAGCATCGCCAGCTTGATGAGATCGGCCGCCGATCCCTGCACGACCGTGTTCACCGCCGTCCGCTCCGGAAGCGTGAGGCTGAAGACACCGGCAGACGTCCGGCGGCCAGCCCGGTCGCGGACCTTCTCGATCGCCCGCCGGCGGCCGAGCATCGTCGACACCGACCCGTCGCGGCGGCAGCGATCGAGGCAGTCGTCGATGAAGGCCTCGGCGCCGGAGAAGGTGTGGAAGTACGCGGCGATGAAGGTGGCGGCCTCGGCCTGCGGGATCCCCAGCCCCTTGGCCAAGCCGAAGGCACTCTGCCCGTAGAGAATCCCGAAATTGACCGCCTTGGCCGCCCGGCGCATCTCGCTGGTCACGCCGTCGGCCGTCACGCCGAACACCGCGGCGGCGGTGCTCGAATGGATGTCCTCGCCCGAGGCGAAGGCCCTCCGCATCGCCGCATCGCCGGAGAGATGCGCGAGGATCCGCAGCTCGATCTGCGAGTAGTCGGCCGCGACGAATCGGTTTTCCGGATCACGGGGAACGAACGCGGCGCGGATCTGCTGACCCTCTTCGGTACGGACCGGGATGTTCTGGAGGTTTGGATCGCTCGAGGAGAGCCGACCGGTGGCGGCGACAGTCTGGTTGAAGGTCGTGTGGATGCACCCCGTCGACGGCTCGACCAGCAGCGGCAGCGCATCGACGTAGGTGCTCTTGAGCTTGGCGAACTTGCGGTGCTCGAGGAGCAGCCGCGGGAGGGGATGGCGCGGGGCGAGCTCCTCGAGCACCTCGGCATCGGTGCTCGGGCCGGTCTTCGTCCGCTTCACGACCGGCAGACCGAGCTCGTCGAAGAGCACGGCGCGGACCTGGATCGGCGAGGCGATGGCGAAGGGGTGCCCGGCCAGTGCGTGGATCTCCCCCTCGAGCGCGGCAAGACGCTCGGTGTAGCGCGCGGAGAGCCGCTCCAGCAGCGACGCGTCGATCCGCATCCCGTGGTATTCCATCGCGGCGAGGATCGAGGCGAGGGGGATCTCGACGTCCTTGAAGAGCGCGCTGAGCCCCTGCTCCTCCAGCCGCGTGGCGAGGAGGGGAACCAGATCGGTCGTGGCCCGGCAGGCGGCCACGGCGTCGGCGGCAGTGGCGGGGCTCTCGAGGCGGGTCTGGCGGACCTCCTTCTCGACGGTGTCGAGATCGTCGCCCGAGCCGATCGAGTCGAGATCGGCCTGGGCCCCGAGGGAGTGGTTGCGCTGGCCCGCATCGAGGAGGTAACCGGCCAGGAGGGTGTCAAACGACCCTCCGGCGAATCCGAATCCGGCGACGCCCAGCGCCAGTTCCTGCCGCTTCAGATCATGGGCAGCCTTCGGTGTAGCGGGATCGGCCAGGAAAGCCGCCAGCGCCCCCCGGCCGGGCCCGCTCCCAGTCAGGAGCGCCGCTGGCACCCAGGCCGCGCGCGCTCCCGACACGATGCCGATCCCCAGCGGCGCCGTCAGCCGTGTCGCCCCGGGGGGTAGGGCCACGGCGAGCGTCACGCTCCCCATCGATCGCAAGCCTTCCACGAGCCCGGCGAGGGCCGCGTCGTCGGTCGGGGTCTCGAAGGTCGGGAGAACGCTGGGTGCCGATGGCGCGTCGTCATCACCGAGAAGCAGCCGCCCCTGACGATCGTCGGCGGGCTTGGCCCCCTTGGCGACTGCCTTCTTGGCCGGGGCCGCTTTCGGCGGGCTCGGCGTGGATGCCTGTCGGGCGGTCTTGACGAGGCTCTGGAATCCGAGCCCCTCGAGGAACGCCGCCAGGGCTTCGGCATCGGGGCGGTGGAGCCGTGCGGCCTCCCAGGGAATGTCGATCGGGACATTCGAATCCAAGCGCACCAGCTCGCGGGCGGCGCGGGCGGTGTCGGCGTGGAGGCGGAGGTTTTCCTGCTTCTTCGCCCCCTTCACCTCGGCGGTGCGGGCGAGGATCGAATCGAGATCGCCGAACTGCTGGAGGAGCTCGGTGGCCGACTTCGGCCCGATCGAGGGGACGCCGGGGACGTTGTCGGCCGTGTCGCCGACCAGCGACAGCCAATCGACCACCTGATCGGGGCGCACCCCCCAGTCGGCGCGGAGCTCTTCCGGTCCCAGCGGGGAGTTGGTGCGCAGGTTGAGGAGCTTTACCTGGTCGGAGAGGAGTTGCCGGGCGTCCTTGTCGGAGGTGGCGAGTGTCACGCTCCCACCGCGCGCGGTGACGGCGGCGGTGAGCGTGGCGAGGATGTCGTCGGCCTCGAAGCCGGAAAGCTCCAGGCAGGGGATCCCCATCGTGGCGCAGAGTTGGCGGACGAGGGGAATCTGCGGCACGAGGTCCCCCGGCATCTCGGCCCGCGTCCCCTTGTAGGCCGCATGGCGGATGTGGCGGAAGGTGGGGCCGGGGGCGTCCATGGCGCAGAACAGATAATCGGCCTTCTGCTTCTCGATGATCCCGAGGAGGTCCTTCGTGAAGCCGTAGACGGCCTGGACCGGAGTTCCGGTCGGGCTCGACATCTCGGGAAGGGCGTGGAAGAGTTGGTAGACGCGCGACAGCGTGTCGATGACCCACACCGTCTTCCCGGTGAGGTCGGGGGAGGCGACCGTCGTCGCATGCCCCGGGATCGAGTGACGGTCGGCCGAGTCGGGGGTCATGGAAAAGAAACGCTTGGCGAGGAGATCGAGGAATTGGATCCAAAGCATACCGCGGCGCCCGACCGTCGCCGCGAGGGGCAGGCCAGAGCCGTGCTATAACAGGGGTATGGGGAAACACGTTCGAATCCGCGCGGCCTCCGCGGCCGTGGCCTTGATGGTGGTCGTGACGCTTTGCCTCGCAACGGGCACAGCCGCCGCCGCCGACTTCGAAACCGGGGCCGGTGATCTGCTCCTGCGGCGCTGTCTCGAGTGCCACGGGTCGAGCGATCCCTCGGGGGGGCTCGATCTCTCCCGGGCCGAGGGCCTGCTGGCCGGCGGTGACTCCGGGGCGGTCGTCATGCCGGGGAATCCCGCCGCGAGCCTCCTCCTCGCCCGCGTGATCGCTGGCGAGATGCCCCCGCCGAAGAACGGTGTCGACCAACAGCTCCCCGCGGCCGAGATCGATCGCCTCCAGGAATGGATCGCCGCAGGCGCCGTCTGGCCGGAGGGAAGGATCCTCGATCGGTTCGAACGGACGACCGACGCGCGTGGCGGCCGCGACTGGTGGGCGTTCGAGCCGCTCCGCTCCGGGCCACCACCGACCGTGGCGGGCGTCAGCCACCCCATCGATGCCTTCGTCCGCGACCGGCTCGCCCGCGAAGGGATTGCCCCGGCCCCCGCGGCCGATCGGCGCACCCTCCTGCGCCGGCTGGCCTTCGATCTTGTCGGCTTGCCGCCGACGGCTGACGAGCTCGATGCCTTCGCCGCCGACACGGCGCCTGACGCCTATGAAAAACAGGTCGATCGGCTCCTCGCCTCCCCCCACTTCGGCGAGCGGCAGGCGCGGCATTGGCTCGATGTCGCCCGCTTCGCTGAAACCAATGGCTACGAACGCGACGCCGAGAAGCCCCATGCCTGGCGCTACCGTGACTGGGTCGTGAAGGCCTTCAACGACGACATGCCCTTCGACCGCTTTGTCCTCGAGCAGCTGGCCGGCGACGAGCTCCCCGATCGCACCGAAGCGACGGCGACCGCCACCGGCTTTCTGCGTCTCGGCACCTGGGATGACGAACCGAACGACGCCGAGGATTATCAATACGACCGGCTCGAAGATCTCGTGCATGTCACGAGCACGGCCTTCCTCGGGCTGACGGTGAAGTGCGCCCGCTGCCACGATCACAAGTTCGACGCGATCACGCAGGCTGATTACTATCGGCTCGCTGCCGCTTTCTGGCCGGGGCCGGTTCACAATGGCCGGGCCAAGGCCCTCGGCGGGCCGTCGGCCGAGCAGCTCGGCTTCGATGTCCTCGGCTGGACCGACCTCGGCCCGGAGGCCGCGCCGATTCACGCGCTGAAAAAGGGGGATCGCCATCGGCCGCTGGCCGAAGTGAAGGCGGGGGCGCCGTCGTTTGTCGGGACGCTTGCCGGTGACTTTCCGCCCCCGCCGGCCGATTCCCGCACCACGCTCCGCCGCACCCATCTCGCCCGCTGGATCACAAACGGAAAGAACCCGCTCACGCCGCGCGTGATCGTCAACCGACTCTGGCAGCACCACTTCGGCCAGGGGCTGTGCAAAAACCCCGACAACGTCGGTTTCAATGGTCCGCGGCCCGAATACCGCGATCTCCTCGATTGGCTCGCGGCCGAGCTTGTTGCCGGCGGCTGGAAGCTGAAATCGCTCCATCGACGGATCGTGACGAGCGCAACCTACCGGCAGGCGTCGATCCATCCCGACGAGGTGCGCTGCGCCGATCGCGACCCGGGCAACATGCTCCTGTGGCGGGCCGACCGGCGCCGGCTCGATGCCGAAAGCCTCCGCGACGCGATCCTCGCCGTGTCGGGCGACCTCGATCCGCGCCTCGGCGGCCCGAGCTTCAAGGCGCCGATCGACGCCGAAGCGCTCGAGGGGCTATCGATGAAGGGGGGAGCCTATCAACCCTCGCCGCCGGAGGAGTGCCGGCGCCGCAGCCTCTACATGTTTACGAAGCGTGGCTTGATCGTGCCACTGATGACGACGTTCGACCAGTGCGACACAACGGTGCCGACGGGGAAACGCGACGTGTCGATCGTGGCCCTCCAAGCGCTCTCGCTGCTCAACAACGGCTGGGTGCGCGGGGCGGCCGATGCTTGCGCGGGGCGGGTCCTCGCGGCGGCCACCCCGGCCGGGACCCGTGTCGACGATGCCTGGCGGCGTGTGCTTGGCCGGTTGCCGACGGCTACGGAAAAGGAAGCGTCGCTTGAGCATGTGACAACGCAGCTGGCAGGGGACCCAGCCCGCGAGCGGCTCGCCTGGGCGTCGCTGTGTCAGGTGCTCTTCAACACCAACGAGTTTCTCTCGATCGACTGATCGGCCTCAACGAGGGCGCCTCCCGATGCCATTTCACCGACCTCTCCTCAGGCCCGCCTTCCCCTGCGGCCTCTCGCGCCGCGAGGCGATCTGGGAGATGGGGGCCGGATTCGCCGGGCTCGCGCTGTCGGCGCTTCTGGAGCGGGATGGATTCTTCGCGCGCCATGCCGCGGGAGCGCTGCCGGCGGCCAATCCGCTCGCCTCCAGGCCAGCGCATCAGGCCGTGCCGGCCAAGAGTGTGATCTTTCTGCTCATGAACGGCGCTCCGAGCCACGTCGACACCTTCGACCCGAAGCCGACGCTCGACAAATATGCCGGCCAGCCGATCCCCGCGGAGATGAAGTTCATCAATTCCGGCGGCCGGGCGATGGGCAGGCTGACGCCCTCCTGCCGGCCGTTCAAGGCCTGCGGGCAAAGCGGGATCCCGATCTCCGACTTCTTCCCGAAGATGCGCGAGCATGCCGACAAGATGGCGGTGATTCGCTCCTGCCACACCGACACCCATGCCCACGGCTCGGCGCTGGTGCAGATGAACACCGGCAAGCCGCTCATCGGCCGGCCGTCGCTGGGGAGCTGGGTCGTCTATGGCCTCGGCACGGAAAACCAGGACATGCCGGGCTATGTCGTCCTCCTCGACAAGCGGGGCGGGCCGATCGGCGGGCAGCCGAACTGGTCGAGTGGCTTCATGCCGGCGAGTTTTCAGGGGACGCTGTTCCGCCCCGTCGGCAATCCGATCCTCGATCTCGCCGTGCCGGCCGAGCTCGGCCGCGCCGGCCAGCGCCAGCAGCTCGATCTCCTTGCCGCCCTCAACGACGAGCACATGAGAAGCCGCCCCGGCGGCACGGAGCTCGCGGCCCGTGCGGCCAGCTACGAGCTCGCTTACCGGATGCAGGCGGAGGCTCCGGCGGCGGTCGATCTCGGCGCGGAGACGGCGGCAACGCTCGAGGCCTACGGCGTCAATCAGGAGCCGACGGCGGAGTTTGGTCGCAACTGCCTCATCGCCCGGCGCCTCGTCGAGCGGGGCGTGCGCTTCGTGCAGCTCTACTCCGGCGGCGGCCATCTCGAGGAGACGTGGGACGCGCACGAGAGCGTCGAGAAGAACCACGGCCGGCATGCCGGCGAGACCGACCAGCCGATCGCGGCGCTGCTTTCCGATCTCGAGCAGCGCGGCCTCCTCGACTCGACGCTCGTTGTCTGGGGGGGGGAGTTCGGGCGGATGCCGTTCAGCGAGGGAGAAGGGAAGCCGGGGCGCAACCACAATCCCTACGGCTTCTCGATGTGGATGGCCGGCGGCGGCGTGAAGGGGGGCACGATCTACGGCGCCACCGACGAGCTCGGCTTCGCGGCGGTGGAGAACCGGGTCCACGTCCACGACCTCCACGCCACGATCCTGGCGCTGCTGGGCCTCGACCACACCCGGCTCACCTATTTCCACCAGGGGCGCGACGACCGCCTCACCGACGTCTACGGCCGCGT
>JBAWVV010000093.1:0-12819 GCA_037147115.1 Planctomycetia bacterium
ACATCAGGAAGCCGAGGATCAGCGGAACGAACGTCCCCACCGTCCCCACCGAGAGCGCCTTGCGGCCGAGGCGGCGGAACTCGCTGACGGAGATGTCGAGGCCGATCGTAACGATGAAGAACAGCATCCCCACGCGCGCGAGCGCGTCGCGGGCACTTGTCACCGGGCCGGTGGGCGGGAAGAGCCAGGCAAACGTCTCGGGGGAGAGTCGGCCGAGGATCGTCGGCCCGAGCACAAGCCCACCGGCGATCTCGCCGACGACGGCCGGGATGCCGAGTTTTCGCGCCACCTGCCCGAGGACAAGCGCCGTGAGCAGCATCGCCGCCAGGTGGAGCGAGAGCACCGTCCAGTCAGCCGGGGTCATGGGGAGGTTCTGCGAGGGGCCAACGGCTGCGAGGCAGTTGCCACAACAGCCGCGTCAAACGAGCAACGGCACACGGGAGCCGCTTCGACCGAGAAACAGCCCAACAAGAATACCCGTCGAAACGACCGTTGTGTAGACAGGGTTTTGGTAGGGTTTTCTCTGCTCCTTCCCGACTGACGCTGAATCTGCCATCGTTTGCAGACCCCGAGATCCCCCGAAGGAGTCGTCGATGCCGAGCCGTGCTCTTCCCCTGCTGATCCGCTGTTCGCTCCTGCTCGTGGTTTGTGTCGGGAGCCTCCCCGCCGGGCTCACCGCCGCCGAACCGAACGGATCGACCCCCAAGGTTCTTCCGCCCCCCCCGGCACCGTTCCGCGGCACGATCAACCTCCGTGCCAAAGACTCCACCCCCGATTTCCCGCAGCCGCTCCAGGCTCCGCACGGCGCGCCAAACGTTCTTCTGATCCTCCTCGATGACGTCGGCTTCGGAGCCTCGAGCGCCTTTGGCGGCCCCTGCCAAACGCCGGTCCTCGAGGCGCTTGCCAAGCGCGGCCTCCGCTACACGCAGTTTCACACCACGGCCCTGTGCAGTCCCACGCGCGCGGCGCTGATCACCGGCCGCAACCATCATGCCGTCCACTCTGCGGCGATCACCGAAGCAGCCACCGGCTTCCCCGGCTACGACTCCGTCATGCAGAAGGACACAGCGACGGTCGCCGAGGTTCTCAAGCTCAATGCCTGGAGCACCGCCTGGTTCGGCAAGAACCACAACGTTCCCGACTGGCAGACGAGTCAGGCCGGGCCGTTCGATCTCTGGCCAACGGGCCTCGGCTTCGAGCACTTCTTCGGCTTCATCGGCGGCGACACCCACCAGTGGCGACCGGCGGCAATCGAGGGGACAAAGCCGGTCGAGCCCTATCTCAACAACCCCGATTACCACTTCGACGACGACCTCGCCGACCGGGCGGTGAAGTGGATCCGCACCCAGCAGGCGGTCGCCCCGGAGAAACCCTTCTTCCTCTACTACGCGCCGGGCGCCACCCACGCCCCGCACCACCCCCGCAAGGAATGGGTCAAGAAATACGCCGGCAAGTTCGACGCCGGCTGGGATGCGATCCGCGAGGAGACGCTCGCCCGCCAAAAGGCTCTCGGCATCGTGCCGGCCGACACGAAGCTCGTCCCCCTCGCCCCTGGCATCCCTGCCTGGGCGAGCCTCACGGCCGACCAAAAGAAGGTCTACGCCCGGATGATGGAGGTGTATGCGGGATTTCTCGAGCAGACCGACCACAACGCCGGCCGGGTGATCGAGGCGATTGAGGCAGCCGGCGAGCTCGACAACACGCTCGTTCTTTACATCGTCGGCGACAATGGCGCCAGCGCCGAGGGGAGCGCCCAGGGGCTCCTCAACGAGATGACGTTCTTCAATGGCGTGAAGGAAGACCCCGCCAAGGTCCTCGCCCGCGTCGACGACATCGGCTCCTGGCAGACCTACAACCACTATCCCATCGGCTGGGCGCACGCGATGTGCACCCCCTTCCAATGGACGAAGCAGATCGCCAGCCATTACGGCGGCACGCGCAACGGCCTGGTCGTCTCTTGGCCGAAGGGGATCGCTGACCAGGGCGGCGTGCGCACCCAGTGGCATCATGTCATCGACATCGTGCCGACGATCTACGAGGCCTGCGGCGTAACCCCGCCAGAGGTCGTCAACGGCATCGGGCAAAAATCGATCGATGGCGTCAGCATGGCCTATTCCTTCGCCGATGCCCGCGCCCCCAGCCGGCGATCGACCCAGTACTTCGAGATGATCGGCAATCGGGCGATCTACCACGATGGCTGGGTCGCCTGCACGACGCCGCCGCTGCCGCCGTGGGACCCCGCCGCTGCGGAGGTCGACGCGATCGATGGCTACCAGTGGGAGCTTTACCACACCGATGTCGACTTCTCCCAGTCCGAGGATCTCGCCGCCAGCCAGCCGGAGAAGCTCCGCGAGCTCCAGTTGCTTTTCTACACCGAGGCCGCCCGGCACGAGGTGCTGCCGATCGACAACAGCAAGACCGCCCGCCTCGATCCGGCCATCCGCCCGAGCCTGACACGGGGGCGGACGAAGTTCACCTACGGCGACGGGATGACGAGGATCCCGGAGGGGGCGAGCCCCAACATGAAGAACACGTCGTTTCGGATCACGGCCGACGTTGACGTGCCGGAGAAAGCCAGCGGGATGATCATCACGCAGGGGGGCCTGTTCGGTGGGATGGGCCTGTTTCTCCGCGACGGCCGGCCGGTCTACCACGCGAACTTCGTCGACATCGTCCACACCGAGATCGCCGGCCGCGAGCCACTCGCGCCCGGTCGGCATGTCGTCGCCCTCCGCTTTGCCTACGACGGCGGCGGGATCGGCAAGGGTGGGACGGCCACGCTCGAGGTCGATGGCAAGCCGGTCGCCGAGGGGCGGATCGAGCGGACGATCCCGATCCGAGTGACGCTCGACGAAGGGCTCGACGTCGGCGAGGACACCGGCACGCCGGTGACGACGAGCTACGATGTCCCCTTCCGGTTCGAGGGGAAGGTCGATCGCGTTGTGATCGACCTGGAGTGAGCTGACGGCTGGAGTGACCTCGCGGCAAGCGAGCAACGGGAGGATCGATGGCCATCGAGCAGCTCACCCCGGAACAGGCCCGCGACTGGACGGCCGAGGAGAAGGACCGCTGGTGGCTGGCGAAGGTCTACCGCGGCGACATGCCGCAGCTCACGCTCCGGGCCGGCGCCACCGGCTTCCTTCTCGGGGGCATCCTCTCTGCCACGAATCTCTACATCGGCGCGAAAACCGGCTGGACGCTCGGCGTCGGCCTGACAAGCGTGATCCTCGCCTATGCGTCGTTTCGGATCCTCTCGAAGGTCGGCGTCCGTGATCTGACGATCCTCGAGAACAACGCCGCCCAGAGCGTCGCCACCGCCGCCGGCTACATGACCGGGCCGCTGATCTCGGGGATGGCCGCCTACATGTGGATCGAGAATACGATTATCCCCTGGTGGCAGATGGCGGCCTTCAATGTCGTCCTCTCGCTGCTGGGGGTCCTCGTCGCCTTTCCGATGAAGCGCCGGTTCATCAACGACGAACAGCTCCCCTTCCCTGAGGGGCAGGCCTGTGGCGTCGTCCTCGACACCCTCTACAGCGGCAGCGGCGACTCCGGGATGGCCCAGGCCCGGGCCCTGGTCACCGCCGGTCTCCTCTCCGGCACGCTCGAGGCCCTCAAAGGGGAGAACCTCATGCGGCTCCTCCAGGAGCGGCTCCTCGGATTCACGTCCTCCTTCCACCTCCCCCATGCCCTCGACGAGTGGTACTACGCGCTGGAGAAGCTGGGGAAGGTACCGATGCCGACGCTCGCGAAAGTGCCGCTCCCGCAGCTCGGCCTGACGTTCCTCCCCCTCGACATCGCGATGTTCGGCGCCGGCGGCCTGATGGGGATGCGCGCGGCGGGGAGCATGCTGCTGGGTATGCTTTTGAACTTCGGAGCAATAGTGCCCTTGATGATCGCCACGGGAAATCTCCCTCCCCGCGCCGACGGCACCTACAGCCGGATCCATGTCGTCAACACCTGGTCGCTGTGGTGGGGGATCACGATCATGGTCGTGGCGTCGCTGGTGAGCCTGTTTGCCAAGCCAGAGGTGTTCACGAAGGCCTTTGAATCGCTCCGCGGGGGCTACGGGGCTGGCAAAAAGCGGGCTGACCCGCTCGCCGCGATCGAGCTCCCAAACCTACTCTCGGCTCTCGGCATCCCGATCCTCGGGGCCGTCAGCGCGGGAATGGCCCAGGCCTGGTTCGGCGTGCCGTTCTTGTATGGCCTCTCAGCGGTGCCGCTGGTGGCCGTGCTCTCGCTCATCGCCGCCTCGAGCACCGGCCTCACGAGCATCACCCCCACCGGCTCGCTCTCCAAGATTCCCCAATTCATCTACGGCGCGCTCGACCCGAAGCACGCCCCGACGAATCTCATGACCGGGGTGATGTGCGTCGAGGTGGCGAGTAATGCCAGCAACCTTCTCATGGACATCAAGCCGGGCTACATGCTCGGGGCGAAGCCGAGGCAACAAGCGATCGCCCACTGCATCGGCATCTTTGCCGGCGCCCTCGCCAGCGCCCCCCTCTTCAATCTCCTCTTCCTCTCCGACTACAAGCCGGGGATGCGCGTCCAGGATGCGATGGCCCCGGAAGGGGGGCAGTTCGGCTTTCCCTCGGCGCTGCAGTGGAAGGGCGTTTCGGAGCTCGTCTCGGCCGTTTTCGGCGGTGATTCAGGCACGCTCCTGACGCCGTCGATCAAGATCTCAATCGCGATCGCCGTTGTGGCGGGGATCGTCCTGGAGCTGGTGCGGATGCGGTCAAAGGGGAAGTTTCCGCTCAGCCCGTTGTCGATCGGCCTCGGCGTCGTCCTCACCCCCGACTCGGTGATGGCGATGTTCTTTGGTGCCCTGTTCTTCACCGTCATGAAATCGATCTACGGGAAGTCGCCAGAGAGCGCCGGCCACCGGCTGTGGATCGGATCGCACGAGCCGATCTGCGCCGGCCTGATCGCCGGGGCGGCGCTGGTCGGCATCTCCGACATCCTCGTCAAGGTGTTCCTGACGCCGGCGGCGTGAACGGCTCGATGTGGATGAAGGCATCGGCGATCCGCAGCGGTGCTCCCCGCAGGGCCGCGCGCACCTTGCCGCCGACCACGTGCCCGGCCGCCACGCTCGCGTCGGCGTCGACCTCGACGTGGAGCTCGACAAAGTACCCTGTGCCGCTCTTGCGGATCCGGCACTTCTCCACCGCCTTGACCCCTTCGATGCCGAGGGCGAGATCGCGGACCCGGTGTTCGAACTCCTTCGGCGGGGCCGCGTCGAGGAGATCGCGCACCGCCATCCCCATCAGCTTCACGCCACTGACGAGGATCACGGCGCAGGCGACCAGCGCCGCCCAGTCATCGGCCGGCTCCCAGCCCGGCCCGCCGACGAGCCCAATCGTGATACCGATGAAGGCAGCGATGCTCGTCAGGGCGTCGGCGCGGTGATGCCAGGCATCGGCCTGGAGCGAGGTGCTCCCCGTCGCCGCGCCGATCCCCCCGGCCCACCGCGCCAAAACCTCCTTGACGACAACAACGATGACGAGGACGACGAGCGTCGACCAATGAGGGAGGTGGTGCGGCGTGCGGATCTCACGGATGCTCTGCACGGCAATCAGCACCGCCGCCAGAATGATCGCCACCGAGGCCACGATCCCCGCCAGCGCCTCCGCCTTGCCATAGCCGTACGGATGCCTCTCGTCGGCAGGGGCGACGGCCACCCTCAAGCCCCCCCACACGACCAGCGACGTGACGATGTCGCTGGTCGACTCCATCCCGTCGGCGATCAGGGCATAGGAATTGCCAAACACGCCGGCGAGGATCTTGAGCGTCGCCAGGGCAGCGTTCACCGCCATGCCGACCAGCGGCACGGAGGAGAGCGACGGTGGTGTCGATGCTTCTTTTGAAGCCATAGCACTGCCCTGGGGGAGCATCCAAGGATACCCCCCGCAGTCGACAAGCGCATTCAACCCAGATTTCCCCGTCGGCGGCAGCGGGAGCTGGAAAGTATTCGAGCCGCTGGTGCCGGCGGCATACCGGCGCCCTCACCTTGCGGCCAGCGCGCTGATGTGCGATGGACTCTCCCGCGGTGCAGCCCGGCGGCTCCGCGGCAGCAATTGCCCCACCCCAGAACGAATGTCGTGGAGGAGCCATGTCCGTGAGATTGACTCTGGGGATCCTCGGGATCGCCCTCGCCTGCAGCGGGTGCAGCCTCGTCGAGTCGTCGTCGGCCACCTGGAACAGTTGGATGGAGCGGTCGAAGCGCGACGCCAGCGATGCCGTCCGCGAGATCCGCAAGGATTGGGATCTCCACGAGGGGGAAGGGGTCGAGAACTTCGGCGGAGGGGCCACCGAGCAGGTCCGCGAGCTCCGCGGCGAGATGGACCGCTCCGCCACGATGTCGACCTACTGATCCCCCGCGTTCTCCCCTCCCTTCGAGCACCGGAAGACCCCCGCGCATGCACCTCCGCGCTAGGATGCTTTTCCCCATCCTCACCCTCGTCCTTCTTGTCGCTGCCTGCGGCTGCAGCTCGCTCGTCCGCGAGCGGCTCGCCGACAGCCCCCTTCCGGGCAATACGCACGCAGCCGAGAGCGACGACGCCCAGACCGAGATCCGCGCTGTGTCGGTGAAGACGATTCAGCGGGCGAAAGGTGGGCCTGAGTCCTCGCTGCTGCCGTCGCCCGACGCCACATGGCTCGAGCGGCAGCGTTTCATCTTCGCCAGGGCATGGCAGGAGATGTGCCGCGACATGAATTACGAGAGCATCGATTCCTTTCAGGAGCTCGCCCCGGAAGCCAATCGGGAGGTGCAGATGATGCGCGAAGATCTCGCCGGGGCCGGGGAAACCGTGACGACGACGCGCCGCCGCCCCAGGACTCCCTGACTCGGGCACCAGCTGCCCGTGGGAAAAGTCATCCATGACCTTTTTCTACTCGGGACACTCCCGAAAAGGCCGAGGTTTTTCGGGAGTGACTGCCGGCGCATCCGGCGGCAGGCACAGGATCCACCCCCTGCGAGAGAACAGGCGGGCAGCGCGAGCGCTACCCACCCTGCTATCCTGAGCTCCCCGCTTCCCCCGCCGCATGCCCTCCGCAGGTCTCCGCATGCCCTCCGCGATCGATGCCGCCGGCTGGCGCTTCGACAACTCCTACACGCGGCTCCCTCCGGGGCTGTTCACTCGCTCCACTCCGGTGCCGGTGCAGCGCCCCGGCCTGGTCTATCTCAATGCCCCTCTCGCCACCGCGCTCGGCCTCGACACCGCGGGCTTGGCCGGGCCCGACGGCGCCGCCGTGTTTGCCGGCAACTCCCTTCCCCCCGGAGCCGACCCGATCGCCCAGGCCTATGCCGGCCACCAGTACGGCCACTTCACGAACCTCGGCGACGGCCGTGCCATCCTCCTCGGCGAACACCTCGCCCCCGACGGCTCCCGCCACGACCTCCAGCTGAAGGGGTCGGGGCGCACCCGCTACTCACGCGGCGGAGACGGCCGGGCGGCGCTGGGGCCGATGCTCCGCGAGGTGCTCATCAGTGAGGCGATGCACGCCCTCGGCATCCCCACGACGCGGAGCCTCGCCGTCGCCACGACCGGCGAAGCGGTCCTCCGCGAGGAGGCCCTCCCCGGCGCGGTGCTCGTGCGCGTGGCGGCAAGTCATATCCGCGTCGGCACGTTTCAGTATGCGGCGGCCGTCGCCGATCCCGCGCTCTCCCCGGCGCTCCTCGCCCACTCCATCGGCCGCCACGATCCCCGCCTCGCGGAGATCGATGAGCCGGCGCTTGCGTTCCTCGAGGCGGTCATCGACCGGCAGGCCGCCCTGATCGCCCGCTGGATGCAAGTCGGCTTCGTTCATGGTGTGATGAACACCGACAACATGGCCGTTTCGGGGGAGACGATCGACTACGGCCCCTGTGCCTTCCTCGATGCCTACGATCCCACCACCGTCTTCAGCTCGATCGATCGGCAGGGGCGATACGCCTGGGCCAACCAGCCCGGCATCGCCCACTGGAATCTCGCCCGTCTCGCCGAAAGCCTCCTGCCGACGATGTCAGGCGACGCGGAGGCTTCGCTCGATCGGATCAGCACCGTGCTCGCCACCTTCCCCACCCGCTTTGCAAGGCACGCGCTGGCCGGTTGGCGGGCGAAGCTCGGCCTGCTCACCGCAGAAGACGGCGACCAGGCCCTCGTGACGGCGCTCCTGGCGGCGATGGAGGGGATCGGCGCCGACTTCACCGCCACGTTCTCAGCCCTCGCCACCGCTGCCGAGGCTCCGGCCGCCACGCCCCCCTTCGACGCCGGGCCCCTCGCCGACTGGTGCGCGGCCTGGCGAGCCAGGCTCGGCCGCCAGCCGCAGCCGATGGCCGACGTGGCAGCGCTCCTGCGGCGCACCAATCCGCTTGTCATCCCGCGCAACCACCGCGTCGAGGAAGCGCTCGCCGCCGCCGGGGCCGGTGAGATGGCCCCGTTTGAAAAGCTTCTCGACGCGGTCACCCACCCGTTTGCCGACACGCCGGCCAATCGCCCCTATCGCGACGGGGCGCCGTCCGGGTGTGGCCCCTACAAGACGTTCTGCGGGACGTGATTCGGCGGCTGATCCGGTGCCGATGCCGGCGATCGCCGCTGGGGATCGCGCTTGGGGATCGTGCCGGCACGCAGCCGCCGCGTCATCCGGCCGGCTTCTCCTCCGCGCCGCAATGCTCGCAGGCCGGAAGGAGCGCGTGCCGGACCCCCTTGCAGGCCAGACAGGCCGCAAACAACTCGAGGCCACACGACGGACAGCTGTAGGGCTCGTCACTCGCCCCGACCAGCGGCCGCGATACGCGCAGCAGACTGCGGGGCGTCCAGGCCATGAAGCGGAGCGGACCGCGGCGGATCGGGAAGCGGCAGCCGGGACAGACGAACGACTCGTAGGCCTCGCGGATCTGCTTCTGTTGTGCCCGTCCCCCGGGACGGGCGACCAGCTGGAGAAGGCGGGCGAGGAGCCAGGCGATGACAGCGAGGGCGGTGGCGATGAGGATGTAGCGGAAGTACTCGGCGGGGAAGTACTCGTGCATCACGAAGAAGGCCCGCGCGAGCACCGCCGCGCCAAAGGCATAGACCATCGGCGCGGAGGGGCTGTTGCGGAGCCTCGCGAACAGGAGGCCGGCGAGGACGAGGAGCGGGGCAAGGACACCGATCTTGATCGCGGCGAGCCTGAGCCGATGGCTCGTCTGCAGCCGCTGGTATTCCTCGCGCACTGGCGTCTGGGCGACATTCACCTGCAGGAGGTGCTGCCGCAGTTCCTCGGCGATCGCCGCCTGCCGCTCCTGATGGTCCGAGATCGATTCCGTCAGCTCCTGGTCGCGCTGCTGGTTGGCGAGGAACACCCGCTGGCTCTCCGCCAGGGCCTGCTGCTGCTCCTCCGGCAGGCTCGACTTTTGCTCGAGGCTCATCCGTTGCAGTTCGAGGAGCTGGCCGAGCGTTTTCTGGGAGGTGGCGGTGCTGTCGCGGAGCACCTGCCGGCGGCGTTCCTCGTTCTCGAGTTTGCGCTTGATCCCGGCCTGTTCCTCTTCGAGCCGGGTGGTCGTGGCCGCCATCACCGGATCGAGCCGATCGCCGCTGAGCCGACTCCAGTCAGGCCCGGGGAGACGGCCAATGTCCTGGAGTATGAATCCCAGCGCCCAGAAAAAGAGGAGCGTCAGTGCCAGGGAGAAGATCGCGATCAGCCAGCGCTGCCACCACGTCCCGCGGGGCTCCGACTCGATTCCCCGCATGTTCGGCATGGTCGCATCTCCGCCGGTCTCATCGCTCCCGTCCCGGGTGATCCCCGGGCCTTCCACTTCATGAGCGTACCGCAATGGTGCCCCGGAACTGCAGGCGGAAGTCCGTCGGCCTGCCCGCCTTCGACCGCGGCAAACGGGCCACGCACCGGCTCTCCAAATCCGGTGCGACGCGGGATCGGCGCAGTGGAGGGCTCAATGCCGCGAGCGATCGCCCGACAGACGCTGGGCAAGTTGCTGGAAGAGATCAACAACCGCCCGGGCGAGCAGAGCTTTCTCAGCAGAATCGTAACCGTCCGCGTAGGCGAGGACATCCCGCACGCCGGGCGCCGCCTCGTCTCTAAAGAGCAAAGCCAGCCCCCCCGTCAACGCCGGGCCGTCATGTGAGTCGGCAAGGATCGCCCTGGCGATGGTGTCGATCCCCTTCATCGACACGTACGCGTACATGTCGAACGAGTCTTTTTTCATGTCCGGGCGAAGACGCTGTTTCGCCTCCAACTTCATGGCGAGAAAGCCGACCGGATCAGGCACGAGAATCTCGAGATTGCCGCCCTCAAGACGAATTTGGACAAGCCTCGGCCTCAGCAATGCGACCGCGCCCTTCGGCAGTCGCGTCGCACCCGGATCATCCCACTCCTCGGCGTCATCCGGAATAAAGATGTCCACGACCACGGTGCCGGCGCTTTTGCTCCACCGGGCCGTCCTGATCCTTTCGAAACCGCAGTTCCTCATCACATCCCCGATCGCGTCGACGCGTTGGGCCGCACGGCTGACATCGATCAGCAGATCGGGCTCAAGCGAATAACCACGTTCGATGAAAAGCCCGGTTTCTGTCCTAACCATGATCACACCAGAGCCGCCCGACTCCCGCTGCTCTGCCGCCAGCGCTTGCCCCCCGACGAGGACGACTTCGACGCCAATCCGGGTGAACTCGTTGACGAGCCGGCGCAGCTCCTCAAGAACGGCTTCGAACCGGATCGCGTCGGTGTTGTCGTTTCCGCTCACGGCCGATCCTCGATGAATGGGAGCTTGGCCACATACTGCGCGAGGAGAAACTCGGCCTGTTCGTGACCACGGCCCTGGATGGCGGAGAAATCCACGATCAGCTGCGGCATGCATACTCGGTTCTGCCCGATGGCGTCGTGGGAGGCGGGGCGCGAGGGATCGTCCTGCAGCAGGCCTCCAGCCGTGGTCCACACGATAGGGTCCGGAAGGAGAACGCGGAAGTTGCGAGGCGTCATCCGCGTCAGCCCGAACGCCTCGACGATCGGGCCCAGTTCCCCTGGCCAGTAAATCCCCTGGGGAAGGGCAGCAACGTGGACCTCGTCTTCTTCGAGGGCGCTGGCCAACGTGAAGAGCGGTGCCGTGCCCGTCGCCCCTGCGACGCGATTCGCGGCCACAAACAAGGACTGGCGCGACGTAACCGGGCAGTAGAACGCCTCGGTTGCGCGGGCCGCCTGCTCGCCCGAAGCGATCCAAGCCTCGAGTAACCGGACAGGATTGCGGAGGCGGAACCCACCGTGCGGGCTTGAGCGGTCCACGAATCCATCCCGCTCCAGTTTGGTCAGGACGCCGTACGCATACACGTATGAGAGGTCGCACGCCGCCGCGATTGTCCGGGTCGAACGAGCGACGGGTGGTGATTCAGTCGCCGCGACTGACAGCAGAAACCGCACAATTCGGCTGGCCTTGCCTGAGAACAGTCGCCCGCGCAAGGTGGGCTCGACCGCGGCTCGACCGACGACATGGATGAATGACGGCGGAGCGTTCAGCACGATCGTCCCACGGCGGTCAAGCAGCGCTATCCCCCGCTGCTCGCAGGCCGCGACGACACTCGGCTTGGCGAGGTCGGTGATGATCGTCGGCACGAGGCTGCGAGAGTCCCGCCGGCCCAGCGCGCGGGCTCTTTCGCCACGCTGCGACACGACCGCCGCCAGCCGGGCCGCGACAGCTTCGACCTGGCTCGCGAGCAGCCGTTCCTGATACGCCGCGAGAAGTGGAATCGGCCCTGCCGGCGTGGAGAGGTCGATAACATCGTAAACGGCTGCGCCACCGCGGCCCGGACGGGTGGCGACGATCGGCTCGCGTTGCTGAAGCGACAGCCCAGACGGAAGCCGGGGAAGATCAGCCCAAAACCGGTCGCGGAGGGTGTTTTCTACTTTTTCCATAACGACCGATAATCTGCATAAATCCAATAAAACAGCACATTCTCATGAACTCTAGGTCTTTTATCGGTACAAATCAAGAAGGCCTGTGATTGATGGTTTTACCCACTGTTTAAACGGTTTTCGCGTGCCCAAGTGGCCGTCAACCCGCGCTGAGGCCGCCGAGGGCACCATCGATGTGCTGAGTGGCGTGGCGTGGCGGCGTCAACCTTCACTCATTCAGGCTCCACGGGTAGGGTTGGCCGGAGCCGTCTGAAACACGAATCGGCTAGGTCGATCCAAACGCCAAGTCGGCCAAGAGCGATTCGGCCAGCGTCGGCATCCCGGGTAATCCCCGGGCAGTCCGCTGCCTGAGCGTACCGCAACGGTGCCGCGGAAACCGTGACGGAAGTCCGTCGGCCTGCCCGCCTTCGACCGCGGAAAATGGGCCATCGACTGTGTCCCGACGCCCCCTGCCGCGGAGGTATCATGGCGACTTCGACGCTCCGCCCCCCTTCAACCACGGGATCCCATGACGAAGAAAGCCAAGAACGACCTGGAAACGCTGGAACCGGTCCACCTTGCTCCCGAGACCGTGCCGGCGCCGATCGCGGATCATGCCAAGGTGAACAAGAGCGAGGAGATCCGGCTCGAAGCGCGGCGGATCCTCGATGCCGGCGGCAGCCCCCGTCCTAGGGACATCATCGAAGCCCTGAAATCCCGGGGGATCGAAGTTGTCTCGCCCCAGGTGAGTCAGATCCTCGGCACCCTGGGCGTGGAACGGCGCCCGCGGAAGAAGAAGAGCGTCGCCGTCTCGCGGCCCCCCCGGGCAGCGACGGCCCTCACGCCCCCCTCCGACGACGCCTTCACGCTCACCGATCTCATCGCCGCCAAGAAGTTTGTCGAGATGATCGGGAGCCCGCGGCGGGCGATGAGCCTCCTCGACGCCCTCGACAAGCT
>JBAWVV010000094.1:0-12781 GCA_037147115.1 Planctomycetia bacterium
GAAGGAAGCGCCGAGCGACTGGCTGTTTCCCCAGACGGTAAGCGGCTGTACGTGGTTTGTGACTCATACTCAATCGGTCAATGGTCCTCGTCACTGGTGGTCATCGATGCAGACCGGATGACGGTAGAGACGACGATCGCCTTGCCACTGTCGCCATGGCGTATGCAGAGCATTCTCGTCAGCGGTGACGGAAAGAGGGTGTATGTCGTCGACGCCGGCGCGAACTCGGGGGGCTTCCTCCAAACATTCATCGATCCCTCGATCACGGTCGTCGATGGAACGACCAATGCCGTTACCGGCACGATCGACCTCGGAGTATTTGGGGCCGGAGCGCTTGCCGACTGTCGGCTGGGGAGCGACGGGAAAACGGCCTTCGCCATCAGTGTTTATGGAATGGTGGCCGTCATCGATCTTGCCAGGATGACGGTCACGAAGACGTTCTGGCCTGTGGGCGAAGGGCAGAACAACAGTCTCGCCCCAAGCTCCGACGGTCGATGGCTGCAGGTCATCGCTTGGGACGGCCTGGCGAGTCGGTTGGTCGATGTTCGTGTCGCGGATGGCAAGGTTGTCAAATCGCGGAGCGTTCCGGCTGCTGGAGACATCGTCCTGGCTCCGGGCACGAATCGCACGTTTCTCCGCATCAACAGCGGAATTGCCGTCGTTGACGGATCATCTCCGGGCACAGGCGTGCTGACGATCCAGGGAGCGAGTGTGGCGTTCGACTCCACGGTGGACGGTTCGGCGGGGCTCGAAGTCTTGTGCGCGGGAGCGACGACCTTTGCCGCCGCCGTTGGCTCTGGATCGCCGCTCGCGAGCCTCGTCACCGACCGGGGCGGCTCCGTGTCGCTCCACTCGGTCGCCACGTCGGGGCTTCAGCGGTATGCCGACGCGGCCGTCCAACTCTCCGGCGATTTCTCGGTCACCAAGCCGGTGGTTTCCGGCGAAGCGTTTGCCGTCCTTGGTCGAACGACGCTCGTATCGGACTGCACCGTCACGGCGGTCGGTGGGCGGGTGGCCTTTCTGGGGACGGTCGACGGCGTTGCGAGACTCACCATTGATGGCCGCGCAACGGCTCCGGGAGGTGTCACTGACGTTGTCTTCCGCCAACGTGTCGGCGGCGGCGTGCCCCTCGTGTCGATGTCTTTTGTGGGCCTCGCTGGAGTCGTCGCGGACAGGGCGGTGTCTGTCAATGGTCGCGGGTTCTGGGACGTCATGGTGGGGATTCGTATCGATACGGTGAAGAGAGTCCGCTTAACGGCGCCGGGAAGCGAGATTCGTGGCATTGGGTGTGGGATGGTTATCGGAAGTGATGGCGGTGACGTGATCATCTCCGGCTTCCGAATCGCCGAGAATTTCGGCGGTGTTGTTCTCAACGCGGGGGATCTGTCGCGGACCCGGATCGTCGGCAACACGATCGAAGGAAATAGCAGTGCCGGTACCGTCTCCGGCCCGGGCATCAGAGTGGAGGGGCGTGGGGCGCTGATCCAGGGCAACACGATCCGTAACAACGGCAGCGCCGGCATCGAACTGCGGGGACCGAACGCCTCCGCCACGATGCTGTCGAATACGATTACGGGAAATGGGCCGCCTTGGACGGTCTTGCCTGAGCGAGGAATCGTGGCCGCCGAGGAAGCCGTAACGCCTCCTGCACCGACGGTTCAATCGATCGAGCGCGGCCGAGGGATGGTCCGAATCACGTTGAGATCAAGCCTTCCGGCTTCTACGACGCTCCGGTTTCAACTCTTCGCCAACCGTGTTCCCCCCGCCGCGGGTAATTCGGATGTGGCTGGCCTGGTGCAAGGAGAGCGGTTGATCGCGGATGTCGTGCGTGGGGCGTCGAACGGGACAACCACGATCATCATTCCAGCCAAAAGTCTGCTGGCAGGCGATTGGGTCACGGTCACGGCAACAGCGACCCGGCCCGGCGAAGCCGGAAGCACTTCCTGTTTCTCGAAGGCGGTGCGTGTCCCTTGATGCGTTGCGTGGCCAGACGGTCGACAACGTCGCCATTCCGGGGGCATGATTTCAGCCAACGCGTTTGCTTGCGTGCCGCTCCGCAGGCTATTTTTTAGCTTGACTCGGGCTGGCTTTCAGGACGGGTGGGATCGATCAGGGAAAAAGTCGATGCCGTTCCATCTTCAACCGCGCGAGGATCGATTCTCGCGCTGGCGCGCCTCGTGGATCGCGCTGGTGATCGCTTTCTCGTGGGCGGTCGGCGGGGCCAACGGTAGTCGGGGGCAGGAGCTCACGGCTGCCCTCTCCTCCGGCCCCGATGTGTCTTCGCTGATCCGCGCCCGAGTCAAAGAGCTCGGCTACCCCGACGAGGTCGGTGATCAGTTCGTTCAACTCGTGACTCCCTGGAATCCGGGGCATTGGAAACGCCGCATTGACCAGTCGCGTCGTCGGGAAGCCGACGGGAAGGACACGGCTAGCGACGTGTCCCGGGTGCAGTCGCAAGCCCTGGACGAGATTCGGCGGCGACTGGCCGAGTCGTTCGAACAGGTCGACGGAAAAAGCGATAAGTACCATCTCCACCGGATTCTCGACTTTCGGCAGTCGCAGTGCCTCGGCAATTGCCAACTGCTGATCGTGCTCGGTAGTGCCGTCGGGCTCGACGTTCGACCGCTCGACGTCATGCTTCCGGCCAAAGGAGGCCTTGGCGAACACATGTTCCACAGCGCGAGCATCGTGCGACTCGCGGATGGCAGCGTGCGGATGGTGGACCAGCGCTGGGATCTCGACAGCCCGCCGTTCGTGTTCACCGAGCATTACGGGCGGGAGGGGATTCACTGGCGTCTCCTCGACGACAGCAATCCCTTGGGGCTCCATCGCCAAGTCAGGCTGCGCGACCTTCGTGGACTGAAAGCCGATGTGTGGACGAGCATCGGGTATTCGCGATTGAAGGCATCGCGCCTTGATGACGCCCGCGATTTCTTCGCGAGGGCCCATGAACATGATCCGGAGTCGACGTTCACGTTGCTCGCACTGGCACAGATTGCAGTTGCCGACGGAAAATCGGACGAGGTCGATGCTCTCTTGGCCAAATCGCTTCAACTCGATCCGGAACGGGCCGTCGTGCATGCGTTCCGTGCGAGGCTGGCGGCAGGTGCGGGGCGCCTCCGGGATGCGTTGGCTTCCTACAATGTCGCTATTCTCCTGTTCCCAGAATCACCCGATGCGCTCTATGAACGCGGGCTCGTCCATCGTGATCTCGGAGATCAGGAACAGGCGATCGCCGACCTGACGGAGAGCTTGCGGATCCGCCCGCAGCATGGCCCGGCGCTGGTGGGGCGTGGCGGTATGTACGCCCAAAGAGGTGAGCACGGGCTAGCCCTCGCCGACCTCGACGCCGCGATCGCCGTCGACTCCAGCGACGCGATTGCCCACCTCCAGCGCGGGGTCGCGCTAGCGCATCTTGGCCGCAAGGTGGAGGCGAGACGCTCGATCGAGGCGTCGATCACGTCCGACCCGGAGTCGCGGCGGCGCGCCGAAGCCGCGATCCAACGACTCGGGCTGTAGGGATAGATTCCAACCGTCAGCCAGCGGGTTGATCCCGGCGGAAGCCTCCGGCCCAGTTGATTGACCGGAAGCCGGTCGGCTTTCTTGGTGATGGTCCGCCACCAAGGCTGTGGGGAGTTTCCGAGCCTGCTATCTTGATCTGCCGATCGGGAGGGAAGATTCCTTTTCTTTCGCAACGGCGACACGCACGGGAGATTTTAATGGCCATCCACTCAGCGTTCGTGAAGAGGATCTGCCAGGGCGTCACCGGGGCGCTCGCCACCCTTCTGGCAGCTCCAGGCGGGGCCGGTGAAGCGACGCTCTACCGCGATACCTGGGGCGTCCCCCATGTCTACGCCGATTCCGAGGCGGCCGGCTACTACGCGCTGGGGTATGCCCAGGCTGAGGACCGGCTCGTCGACATCTACCTCGCCATCCGTGAGGCCACTGGACGGATGGCCGAGGTCAAGGGGAAGGGGTCGCTTGAGAACGACTACCTGATGCGCCTCTTCCACAACGACACGCTCCACGAGAAATATCTCCTCACCGCCCCCAAGCATGTTCAAGACGCCATCCGCGGCTTTGCCGCCGGGATTCGCGCCTATTGTAAGGAGCATCCCGACGAGGCGGCGGAGGTAAAACTCGAGATCGAGGACTGGCATCCGCTGGCGGTGGGGCGGGCAATGATTCTGCGCTGGCCGATCGGGACGATGATGGGGGATCTGCGGAATGCCCCCGAGCCGGTTAAGCCGGCGATGGGCTCAAACCAGTGGGCCGTGGCGCCGAAGCGCTCCGCCGATGGCCGCGCCATTCTTCTCTCCGATCCACATCTGACATGGGAGGGGATGGCCGTCCTCTACGAATCGCGCCTCCACGCCGGCGCCATGCACACCAACGGCTACTCCCTCATTGGCACGCCGATGATGGCGATCGGCCACAACGAACACACCGGCTGGGCGCTGACCACCGGCGGCCCCGACACCTCCGATGTCTACCGGATCGAGTTCCGCACCGAGCCCAGGCTCGAGTACCGCTACGACGACCAATGGAGACCGGTGAAGGCGACCGAGTTCACGTTTGCCGTCAAGGATTCCGAGCCGGTGACGAAGCCCGCCTACTACACCCACCTCGGGCCGGTAATCAGCGAGCCCGACATGGAAAAGAAGGTCGCCTATGTCGGCGCGAGCCCCTACACCGAGCAGGTTGGGCTCTATGAGCAGTTCTACGCGATGGGGATGGCGAAGAACGTCACCGAGCTCAACGCCGCCCTCGAGCGCCATCAATACAACGAGCAAAACGTCATGAGCGCCGATTGCGACGGCACCATCTCGTATGTCCGCAACGGCGCCACCCCTGTTCGCCCGGAAGGCTTCGATTTCAAGCGCCCCGTCGACGGGACGACGAGCAAGACGGCGTGGACGAAGCTCCATCCGCAGTCGGAGCTTGTGAAGATCGTCAATCCTGAGCAGGGCTACATGCAAAATTGCAACATCAGCCCGGCGAACATGATGGTCGGCTCGCCGCTGGTGCCGGAGAAGTATCCCCCACACGTCTACAACACCACCTGGGATCAGAATAACCCGCGCGGCAGGCGCACCATCGAGCTCCTCCACAACGATGCCCGCGTCACGCCGGCGGAGGCAAAGGACTATGCCCTCGACATCCACGATCGTCTCGCCCGCGCCTGGCAGGGGGAGCTGCGCCGGGCCTACGAAGCCGATGCCGCCTGGGCTGCCGATGCCGAGGTGAGGAAGGCGGTCGAGGTAGCGCTCGCCTGGGATGGCGATTACCTCCCCGACGCCCGGGGGGCGGCGCTGCTCAAGTTTTGGCGACTGAAGTGCGGCGAGAAGCTCAATCTCGCGCCGCTCCACAGCGACGGCCGCCTTGACGACGCCGCGCGGAAGGAGGCGATGCAGCTCTTCCGGGCGACGATCGACGAGATGACGCAGACGTATGGCCGCTGGGACATTTCCTGGGGGGAAGCGCATGTTGTCGGCCGTGGCGGACATTACTTCCCTGCCCCCGGCGCCGATTTCGACCGAGGCAACAAGGATGCCAACTTCTCCGAGACGCTCATGGACGTGCGCTCGGCCGAGGATCCGACACAGCCGGGCCGGTTCATCGCCAATTCCGGCTCAATGGCGGTGATCCTGATGTTTTTCGGGCCCGACGGCGTGGAGAGCTTCACCTGCACCCCGTGGGGCCAGTCGGGCCACGCCGATTCTCCCCACTACGTCGACCAAGCCGAGAAGCTCTATTCAAAACGCGACATGAAACCCACCTGGTGGAAGAAGGCCGATCTCCTCGAGCATGTCGAATCGGAGAAGGCGTTCCGCTGGCCGAGGGAATGAGTGGGGCCGTGGGCTGTTCGGGGCGTGAAGGGTGCGCGGCCTCGATGGGGGCGCTTCGGGGTCGCCCGTGCCCCCAGCCGAGCTCGCTCCGGTCATCCATGGCCTCCGCTCTCTCCGCGTCGCCTGCGCTTCGCCCTCCTATCCTGCGCTGGCCGTCGAGGCCGGCTCCCGGAGCACAGGCGACCCCTCGCTGGCGGCGCCGCGTGTGGTACTTCAAGTTTGCTTGCCAGCTCACTGATGAGGCGGGGATCAGCGAAAGCTTGAAGTCACGTTGCCGTCACGCCCGCTGGAGCATCTCGACGGAGTTGATGTGGATCAGCGAGCAGAACACTTCCCGATCCTCCTCCGGGAAGGTGACGATCACCTTCGTCTTCGAGAGCGCAGCACACTCCGGATGACGGATCTCATACGACTCGCCATTGGAGAGCCGGATCATGAAGGGCTGAAACGGCTCCTGACGAAGGAGGTTGCGAAGGCTTTCCATGGTCATTGGATGATGGCTCCTATGTGAACGGGTGTTCATTGTGCGGCGACGGCCGGCGGGAGTGAACCGCGGCCCCCGTCGCCTCACTCCATCGCCGGCAAGGCCCCACAGGCGTGGAGGGCGAGGATCGGTAGCGCCGTGCCGCTGTAGGTGATGAAGTGCCAGGAGTCAGTGTTGAGGCTTCGCGTCCACCACCGGCCGCTGGCCCGCTGGTTGGCGTGGAGCCAAGCGATGCCCCGCTTGATTCCCTCGTGATCGGCCGGCACGCCCGCTTCCCGCAAAGCGAGGATCGCCAGCCCCGTCATGTGGCCGTCGCTGAGCGGTGCCTCGAAGTCGGGCTCGGCACGGAGCTTGTCGGCCCGGTTTCCGCGGCCCCATGACTCTGGCGCGGCAAAGGTGCGGATCGACCAGCCGCCGTCGTCACGCTGATGGCTCTCGATCATCGCCGCGATCTCGGCGGTGCCGGCGGCGTCGATGAGGCCCGGGAAGCGGGTCGAGGCCTGAAGGAGGAGAACGCGGCCGTAGTCGTGGGGGGGCGGGGTATCGTGGAGATAGCTGCGCAGCCGGGTGATCCGCGATTTCAGATCGTCGTCGCTGCTGGCCTCCGTGGCTGCAAGCCACCCTGGCGCCGTCGCTGCGGCAATCGCCGCTACGGTCGCCTCGTGGTAGGCGTCTGATTCATACGGCGGCCAGCAGTCGAGCGTCCCCCAGGTACCGGAATCGGCCTGGATCGCGAACATCAGCCGCAGCGCCTTGTCGGTGTCGGCCGAGAGCGTGCCGGTGACATGCCGGTCCCACTCGGCCAGCCCCGCCGCGAGGTAGATCACCTGCGCTGGCTTGGTCGACTTGCGGAGATTTTCATGGGGCTCGGAAGCGAGGCTCGCCAGCTGCTCCTTGAAGAATCCGAGCGTCGACTCGGGGGGAGTTCCCAGCACGGCCGAGAGGGCGGGGCGGGCGAGCATGTAGGTGCCGTTGGTGTGGCAGCTGATGCAGCGGCGCTGCCCGCTCCAGGCGACGGAGCCCTGTTCGAGGTGATCGATCGCCAAGCTCGTCGAGACGCTGGCGCGGCGCGGCTCGTCGGCCGTCGCCGCCGGCACGGCGATCGACTCGAAGGCATATTGATGCGGCTCGGCAGCGGAAAGGGGCGCCGGCACGGCTGCGCCCGCGGAGAGAAGCAGCAGCCGGGCGATGGGGCCGAGCATGGCGGCTCGATGAGACGGGGCGACGGCGATCATCGGCGGAATCCTCCCAGGGCATTGGTTTGTGGGCAAAGAAGACGTTGCGGAGGCGGGCAGTCGGAGACTTGGAAGGACTTGGAAGGGATGGATTGCTCGGGTTCATTCCCCTTTCCGCAGGAGTGCAAGGAGATCGAGGATCTCCGCTTCTTCGAGCGTGTCGAGGAGCCCCTGCGGCATTGGGGACACGGTCGCTGGATGAGCGCTTTCGATCTCGCTGCGGAGGAGCTTGAGCGATTCCCCCGTCAGGGCATCGACCTCGACGCCGATCTCCCGGTCGTTGACCATGTTGGCCCTCCCGGTCACGACTCGGCCATCGGAGAGCACCCACGTCGTGGCGTGATACTTTGGATCGACGACCTTCGAGGGCTCGAGGATCGACTCCACAATCGCCCGGAGATCAAACCGCTTGCCGATCGCCGAGAGATCGGGGCCAACAGCCGATCCCGACGACCCGAGCCGATGGCATTTCAAACACTGCGCCGCAGCCAATGCCCGCCGCCCGGCGTCGGCATCGCGCGGGGCAAGAGCCTTGTCGAGATGCGGCTCCAGATCGGCCTGGGTCCACTGCCTCACGAAGGGGCGCGGGAGCTGGGGGAGAAGCGGCTCTCCATCGACCACGGGCTTCTCGAGGATCGCCAGGGCTGCCGCCAAGGCCGGCCGCTGGTCGTCGCGAATCGTCGCCAGGAGATCCTTCTCCATCCGGCCGATGATCTGGCCAATCAGATGCCCGCCGCGAAACTGCCGCGCCTCGGCAAACCAATCGAGGACCCGGCGGTGCTCCTCGATCGTCCAGGGGCCTGTGGCGCGGACGAGGGCGTGAACCGCGTGGATTTGATCCTCCTGGCTCGCTGCCCTGTCGAGCCGGCTGATCCCCTTCTTGATGGCGCCGGGGGCGCCTGTGGCGATAAGCAGTTCGATGAGCTCGCGCTGCACCAGGGGCGAGGAATGGCTGTCGAGCGCGGCGAGGAATGCCTGGAGCTTCTGGCTGTCGTCCGACGGGAGATCGACGCCCCGGGCCAGAGCGATCGAGAGGACACGAAGGGCGAGGAGCGCCTCCGGCTCTCTCGCACTGATGCTCCCCGCAAGCGTCGCCCGAACGATTTCCAAGCGCTCCTCTGCCGGTGCCATCCGCACCCAGGCAAGCAGCCCTTCGCCGCGGGCGAGTGGATTCCGTTCGCCGCGAACCGTTTCGCGCCACGCTGCCACCGGCTGCCGCTCGAGTGCGATCCGCGCCGCCGTCCGCAGCCAGCGATCCTCCGACCCGAGCTCCGGCCAGAGGTTTTGAAGTGTGGCCTGATTCGCTGTCGAGAGCAGCCCGCCATGAAAGGCCTCGAGCTCGCGCCGGCGGGCCCGGGCCTGCTTCGCGACGGCGGCGACGGCAGGATCGACCGCCGGGGAAGGGGGCACCGCCGCTGCGTCCCCCGTGAACGACACTCGATAAAGCCCCGACTGCGAGCCGCGGCCCCCAGTGATGAACCACAGGGCGCCATCGGGGCCGAAGGCCATGTCACAGACATTCATCGGGCTCCCCTCGGCGAACAGCTCGTCGGTGGCCGTGTACGTCGCCCCGTCGGGGGAGAACCAGGCGGCGAGGATCCGGCCATGCTGCCAGTCCGCCATGTAGAGGGCATCGCGCCACTTGCCGGGGAAGCTGCCGCGACGGCCGAAGACGACGCCGGTCGGCGAGCCGAGGCCGGTCTCGAGCGTGGCCGGGAGGCTATCGGGATAGGAAGGAGGCCAGTTGAGCGTGCTCCAGCGCCACCCATATTCGCCCCCCGAGACGACATGGCTGACGCGTGTCGGCCGATACCACGGCTGGCCGACATCCCACTCCATGTCGCTGTCCCAGGTGAACCATTCCCCGTCGTCGTTGAAGTCGGCGTCGACCTGATTGCGGAAGCCGCCGGCGAACACCGTCCACTCTTCTCCCTCGGGGTCAAAGCGGAGGAGGTAGCCGACCCGGTCGTCTTGGCCGCCGTCGGCCGGATCGGGGAGGAGCCGATCGGTGTGCGGATCTCGGTAGGGCGATTCTGCCGAGGCTCCTTCTGGGAACGTGACGTCGTTGCCGACGATCGACCACAGGGCGCCGTCGGGGCCGACGTTGAGCTGGTTCTGACCATGCCCGTAGCGGCTGCGGTAATCGAAGGATTTGAGTTTCGTGCGGTCGGAATAGGTGCCGTCGCCGGCGGCATCGCGAAAGCGCCACAGCTCCTTTGAATCGCAGGCGTTGACGTAGAGCGAGCCGTCGTGGACGAGGACACCGCGGCAATGGCGGAGCGTGTCGTCGAGGCGCGTAAACGACCACGCTCCTTCAGCGCTTGTCGGCGGGGCGAGCCGGGCGACGCCGACGTCGTCGAGGCCGACAATAATCCGCCCCGCTTCATCAAAGCCCATCGAGATCCAGGAGCTTTCCGACTCCTGTGCCGAGCGGACGAGCTCGACGGTGAAACCGGCCGGGACGGTGATCGACGTCGGGGGCGTGGCGGACCGCGGTGCGGCGAGAGCCGGCGAAGCGAGGAGCGCAAGCCACGCGACGAGGAGGAACCGGCGGAGCATGGTTGAGGTCCTCTGGAAGAGCGAAAAAAAGAGGCGGCGGGTCGTGGGCCGACCCGCCGCCTCCCGTGGTGACACGTGTCGGAAGCAGGTCAGGCCTTGAGGGAGTCGTCGTGCCGGCCGGTGGCCGGAGGGAGATCGCAGGCGTGGACGGCGTGGAGCGCCGCGATGGCGCCGGCCTTCTTCTCTGCGTCGTTATCCTCCCACTCGATGTTGATCGCCCCGGAGTAGCCGGCCCGGTTGAGCTCGACGATCATCTCCTCGACGTTGACGCTGTCGCGCCGGCTGCCGGCGGTGACGAAGTTCCAGCCGTTGAGCTTGTGGCCCATCGGTCGGTGGCCCCCCAACCGCCCGGCGCGGGTCGGCCCGTCGATCACCTGCACCCCCTTGATGTGCGCCGTGTGGATCGCGTCGCCGTACTCACGGATGAAGGCGATCGGGCAGACCCCCTGCCAGACCATGTGGCTGGGGTCGATGTTGAAGCCGACGACGTCGGTGCCGTAGCCCGCCTTGGCGAGCGCCCGGAGATAGTCACCGGCCGACTCGATGTCGCCCATCGCCCGCTCGCCCGGATGGCACTCGAGATCGAACGTCACGCCATACTTCCGGCAGGCGTCGAACACCGGGGCGAACCGTTCAACAAGGAGCTCGAGGCTGACATCGAGGACATCCGGAATCGGGTAGCCGCCGATCGACTTCGGACGCGGTGGAAACTCGAAAAAGTGGCTCCAGCAATGGGCCGGCGAGCCAACGAATCCGGGGACGGCGACGGTCCGATCCTGGAGCTTGCCGAGGTAGTGGGCGAGGCGCACCGAACGGATCAGATCCTTGCAGGCCTTCTCCTGCATCAGCTTCCCCACCTCGTCGGGAACGAAGTAGGGATTGGTGCGCGGCGGCTCGTTGCCCGCCTTGCGCCACGTCACGTAGGCCTCGACGGGTGCGCCGCCGATGAACTGGAGCGTCTTGGCGGAGGGCTCGTCCCCCAGCACCTGCCCCTGAAGATGGGTGGCGATCGAAAAGATTTCCAATCCCCGCTTCTTCGCTTTCTCGACCCGGCTCTTCGCGTAAGCCTCGGCGCCGCTCTCGGTGTCGCACTGGGGGAGATCGAGCTCCCACGAAGCCTCCTCCCAGCCGTCAAACCCGTTCTTGGCGAGGAAGTCGAGCCAGATGTCCTCGGGGATATCGCCAAACTGGCCGCGGACGAGGCCGATCTGGTGGTAGGAGTGCTTGCCGGAGCGGTGTGTCTTGGTCTGATGAAAGCCCATGTCGTCTCCCATGCTGGCGCCAGCTTCCCCGGAGCGGGGGCGGCGGTGAATTGTTCCCCTGATCTGCCGACCCACTTTTCCCACCCCCAGGGGGTGGTGGCCAGCCAGATGCCCCAATCGTCGGTGGTGGCCGCGTTCCTGTAAATCCCCGCCCCTTTCCCACGGCAGCCGGCCGAGGATACAACCACGAAAGGCGCGCTCCCCAGGGAGTGCGACGGGCCCCCGGGGATCCGTAGCCTGACGCTTGCAGACAAAAAGTCGGGCCTCATGGCTCCTTGGGAATGACGCCTCTGGTGGCGGCCTCGGAGGGGAGCGTCCGATCGACCCGTGGCGCGGGGAGTCGATGCAATGACCAGCGACGACACAGCCCCTGATGGGGACGGGGCGGTGGCTTCGGCCGGCTTCGCCTCTCTTTACGACAGCCTCGCCGGCCGGTTGCTCGGCGCCGCGCGGACGCTCGGCTGCACCGGCACGGAGGCCGAGGACATCGTTCACGACCTGTTCGTGCGGTTGGTGCGTTCGGGGGCCTGCCTTGGCGACGTCGACGATCCCGAGGCTTATGCCTTCACGTCGCTGCGGCATGCGGTCGCCCGGAGCCGGCAGCGGAAAGCCCTCGAACGGACGGCAATCGAGAGAATCGGACGGGAGCGCGAGGCCGATGGCCGGATGGTGACCGTCGAGACGGCCGGCGTGTCCGACGAGCCTGACGCCAGTCTTGCCCGAGCGCTGGCCGGCCTCCCGGAGGCCCAGCGGGAGGTGGTGGCCCTGAAGATCGATGGAGGGCTGACGTTCGCGCAGATCGCGAAGGTGACCAATGTCAGTCTGAATACGGCCGCCGGTCGGTATCGCTACGCCCTCGACAAGCTCCGCGCGGCCCTCGCGGTGGAGGTGATCCGATGAACTTTTGCAATCCTCACGACGCAGACGACGCTATCGGCCCCGAACCGCATTCCAGTGGCCGCACGATCGAAGCGCTCCTCCGCGGTCGCCGTCTCCCGGTCGCGGATGACGGCTTCCGGGACTCCGTCGTCGTGGCGATGGAGGAGGCGGCCCTGGAACGCCGCCTGATGCTCGCCGGGGGGGGCCGGTTTGCTCCCGCAGCGGATCCGCGGCAGCGGTTCTTCCCTGAATTGCTGGCCGGGATTGCTGCGGCGCTCGTCGTCAGCATCGTGCCATGGGGGAGCGGAAGCCGGGGTGGAGTCGCGCCGGAGGCGACGGCCGCAGCGCCGGTCATGAGCGCGTCGTTGGCTCCCGACGAACCTCCCGATGTCCACCAGGCGCTCGCGCTCCTCGATGCCCGCCGCGATCTGTTTGCCGCGTTGTCGGGCAGCGGCCGGCACCGCGCCGAGTTTTAGGTTTTCCGGCCGCGGCCTCCCGCACTCGTGCGGTGTG
>JBAWVV010000095.1:0-12733 GCA_037147115.1 Planctomycetia bacterium
GGGGAAGGGCGAAGGGCAGGGCTCGGGGCCCTCATCAACTCCCTTTATCCTTGACGGAGCCGAGTTTGTCCAGACGTTGGGCCACGTCGCGGTAGCCAAAATCGAGGCTGGCAAGCATCGAGAGGTATTTTTTGGCCCCGTCGAGGTCCTCCAGGCCGCTGGCGAGCACGCCGGCCCGGTAGAGGGCCCGCTTGCGGAGATCAATTTCCCGGTCGGTGAGAGATTCGACGGCGGTGACGTAATTCTGCATGGCGAGCTGATACTGCTTGATCTTCTGGAAGCACTCGCCGAGTTCGAGGGCCACCACCCCCTTGCGGCGGGAGTCGCCGAGCACCTCCTGAAACTGCTTGATCGCCTCGGTGAAGCTTCCGGCGAGCTTCAGCCGCATCGCCAGCTCGTATTTCCAGGTCGGATTCTCCGGGTAGCGGGCGGCCCGGGCAGCGTAGATCTCCACCTCCTGCTTGAGGAGGGCGGCCCGGAGCCGTTCGATCGCGGCACGCTGCTCCGCGGTGTCATCGGTCTCCAGCCGCCGCTCGGCGGCGAGCACCTTCTGCTTCCCCCAGCGCAGCTGACGGTCCTCGATGTGCTCGCGGATCTTCAGATCCCCCCCCGAGGCCGACAGCGCTGTCTTGAGGACGGCGTGCGCCTCCTCGACGGTCGCCTCCTTCTCGAGGAGATCGGCCAGTTCGAGGTAGGACTCGATGCCGGTGGGGTTGTCGCGGATCGTGGCCTTGAGCTCGGCGATCCGCCCCTTCTCGCCCCCTGCCGCGGTCGGCGCGGCCGCTTTGGCCCCCCCCGCCTTCGCGGCGCCTGAGGGCGCGGGGCGGCCCGACATCCCCTGGCCGGCGGCGATCGTTTTCTCCACTTGGAGGCGGGCGATCTCCTTCTCGGCTTCCTCCGCCAACGACTTGACGTTGCCGATCCGCACCCAGCAGGCGATCGCCTGATCGTATTCGCCAATCTCGGCGGCAAACTTAGCGCAGTGACGGTTCACCTCGGGATCTGCCGGAGCGGCATCGAGGGCGCTCTTGAGATAGACCTGCCGCGTGGCGGAGTAGGAGAGCTGCGCGCAGGCCTCGGCCATTGCCAGCAGCGCGCCGGAGTCGTAGGGGCTGGCCTTGAGGATGTCGACCCCCTGCTTGAAGACCTCGCGATGCTGGCCGGCATTGACCTTCTTCCACAGCCCGCCCCCCTTCGATCCCCCGAACAGCGACGCCAGGGCGCCGGACTTCTTCGGGGGATGCTTCTTCCGGAGGATGCCGAGGAACGCCTGGAGGTAGACGGCGTTGCCGGGGTCACCGACGACGCATGCGGTGTACATCTCGATGGCGTAGTCGGCGTTGGCCGTGAGGTTCTTCGTGCCGGCCTGGAAGGTCTGGGCGAGCCTCGATCGCTCCGCCGGCGAGAGCAGGGCCGAGGAGGGGGAGGCCGCTGGATCGCCAGCCTGCCCGGAAGCGGGGTCATTCGCCATGATGGATCGCGTCGGACTGTTGAAGGGTGGAAAAAGGAACGATCTTGGCTGGCTGTGGAGCATGCCCCGACGGGCCGGTTGCGGCGGCAATCACCCCAGGAAAACCTTGGCGATTCCTGCGGGCGACATCGTGGAAAAAGATCAGGGATGACTTTCCACGGACCGCGAGCAGGCTGTGAAAAAAAGGCCCTGCCGCTGGATGCGGCGGCAGGCACCCCCGATAAACCTCGGCTTTTTCGGGGGTGTCCCCCGTGGACAAAGGCCATGGATGGGTTGGTCCACCGACCGTTAGAGTGTAGCCCTCCCCACGGCGCCCCTCAAAGGGCCCGAGCGTGCCGTGCCGATCGCGGCCCCACGGTCGCCCCTCCCACGGCAAGTCATGCCCATCACTTCCCGGACGCCAACCGCCGTCGACGCGATCCCCGACGACCGCCGCGTGTGGTTTGTCGGGGCGGGGCCGGGCCACCCCGACCTCCTCACCCTCCGCGGCCTGGAACTCCTCCGCGCCGCCGACACGATCGTCCACGATGCACTCGTTCCCACGCTGATCCTCGATCTGGCCGGCCCTCGGACTATCCGGATCCCCGTTCCCCGTCATGCCACCGACGGCGACCCCGGTGAGACGACCGGGAGACTCCTCGTCGAGCTCGCCTCGACTGGGGGGCGCATCGTGCGGCTCAAGGGGGGGGATCCCAGTGTCTTCGGCCGACTCGCCGAGGAGACCGCCCCGCTCCGTGCCGCCGGCATCGGCTTCGAGATCGTTCCGGGGGTCACCGCCGTCTTGGCGGCGGCGGCGGCGGCCGACGTGCCGCTGACGAGTCGCGCCGCCGCGTCGCTGCTCACGATCGTCACCGGGCATGAGGCCGAGGAGAAGCCGAGCCCGGTCGATCTGGAAGCCCTGGCGGCGCTCTCGGGGACGCTCGCCGTCTACATGGGGGTGGCACGGGCCGCTCGCTGGGCCGCCGCGCTGGTCGCGGCAGGGCGATCGAGCGCCACCCCGGTGACGATCGTGAGCCGCTGCTCCTGGCCCGATCAACGGATCGCCACGGCCACGCTCGGTACGCTCGCGGAGGCGTTCACGGAGCATCCGTGGCCCGCGCCGGCGGTGATCATTGTCGGTGACGTCGCCACCCCCGTCGCCCCGGCCTCCACTCGGCCGCTCGCCGGCCGCCGCATCCTCCTCACCCGCCCGAGCGGGCAGGCCGACGAGTTGGCCGCCGCGATCTCCAGTCTCGGCGGCTCGCCGCTTCATCTCCCCGTCGTGAGGATCGCCCCACCCGACTCCTGGACGGCGCTCGACGGCGCGATCGCCGAGGGGGGCATGTTTGACTGGATTGTGTTTGCGAGTGTCAACGGGGTGCGCGCCTTTGTGGCTCGGCTGCGGGCCGCACGACGGGACGCCCGGATCCTTGGAACGGCCCGATTGGCGGCGATCGGCAGCGCCACTGCCGCAGCGCTCGCAGAGGCCGGACTGGCGTGCGACCTCGTCCCTGCAGCGGCCAATTCGGAAGGAATGGTCGCCGCGCTCCTCCCCACCTTCCACGCCGGACGGGTCCTTCTTGTCCGGGCCGCCCGCGGCCGCGACGTGATGCGCCGCGACCTCGAGGCGGCCGGCCACGAGGTGGTCGAGGTGGCGGCCTATGCCACCCGCCCGGTGGAGACGCTCGGGGAAGGCGACGTCGCGAGCCTCGATGCCGCCCCCATCGACTGGGTGACGATCACCAGCGGCGCCATCGCCGAAGCGGCGGTTCGGCTGTTCGGGGAGCGGATGCGCCGCTGGCGCATCGGCTCGATCAGCCCCGTCACGTCGCGCGTCCTCGAAACGCTCGGTTTCCCCCCCGACTGCGAGGCGCGGGAGGCGAGTGCGGCAGGCCTCGTCGAGGCGATCTGCCGCTGGCACGACGCCCCCTCATCACAGCTTCCCTGATCGGCAGCCCCCCCCACCGCGGATGGTGACGGTGGCGCCGGGTCGACCGCTGCGTTTGGAGGGCGGGGGAACACCCCGTCGATAGCGATCCATAGCGGGGAGAGGAGTCGATCGCACGCCCTCCCGCGGGAGGTTCACGTGCCGAACGACAGCACACCGGCGACGGTGGTCATCCTCGCCCAACTCGATGCCGCCACCACGAAAGAGGGCTTCGGCATCCTCGCTGAAGGCGTCCGCCGGACCGGCGCCGCGGTGACCTGGGTCGCCGACGGCGCGACGCTCGACCGACTCGCCGACGGCGGTGGGGAGTGGGGATGGGCGCTCAAACTCGACCGCGGGGAGGGCGACTCCCGGCAAGGTCTCCGCCAGCATCTCAAGTCGCTCCGTCACACGGCCGTCGATGCCGTGGTCGCCGACGGGGGCGGCATCGTCCACCGTGATCTCCTCGTCGAAGCAGGGATCCACACCGCCGTCGTCGAGCGGTTCGACGACCTACCCCGCGGTAACCGTCGTCCGGCTCCTGAAGGCTGGGCCTGCCGGAGCATCGTGTGGGGACTCTGGGAAGTGGCATCGACGCCGGCGCGGCCGGGAAGCCTGCTTGGCCGGCTGCTCCCCTGGGCCGGTGGTCCGGTGGCCGGTTCGCTGACCATCGTCACGCCGCCGTGCGCGGGTGCCGAAGTCCACGCCGCTGCGGATCGGGTGACACGGGTGATCGGGGCCTACCGGGCGGGGCGGCAACCGGCGCGGTTGGTGCGCCTCGGCGACCTGCCAGCGCTGCTCGGCTCGGGTTGTCAGCCCACCGGCGGTTCGGTACTCCGCGCCGCCTGACGCCCGAGGAAGCCGGCCGGAGGTCTGCGTGAGAAGCCGCGTGCAGCCCCGAGCGGGCTCGTGCCGGGGCTCGAGAATGCGTTCAGGTCTTGGCGGTATCGAGGACCGACCAACTCAAATAACCGACGATGAGACTGGCTACGAGGAAGCCGACATCCAGGGCAATGTCCTTCCGCTGGAAGGGCTGCGCGACCGCGAGGTCGGCGACAAACAGGATTCCGATCAGGCTGGATACGATCATTCCCGTCATTGGCAAGAACTTCGTCACCGGACTTCAACTCCCTCTGACGCAACCTGAACGCCCCGAATCGATTTCGCCCGTGGCCGCCCGCCGATCATAATCGTCGGCGGGAAACAGGCCCCCGGGCCGGCGATTATGGCTCAGATCCTCCAATCGTGCCATCGGGTCGAATGTTCCCCGGCGACGCTTGGTGTCGCGGGGATGGCTTGATGCCTTCTTTTGGTTCCTTTGCTCGCCCCCCACCACGGTCCCACGCCCACCACGGCCCCCCCCACAGCCAATCGCGAGGCCAGACCGCCATGCCCCCTCACTCGCCGACCGAGTCCTCCCTGCCGAGCCCGGAGAGGGCCAGCCGGACCGAAGCCGGGGCCACGGCCGTCTACACCGGGAGTTTCGATCCGATTACCCTCGGCCACCTCGACGTCATCGAACGGGCCAGCCGGATCTTCGGGCGAATTGTCGTCGGAGTCGGCATCAATCCAGACAAGCATCCGATGTTCACGCTCGAGGAGCGGGTGGCGCTGGTGAAGGCGTCGGTCGCCCACCTCGTCAATGTCCAGGTGGCCCTCTACAGCGGCCTGTCGGTGGCCTTCGTCCGCGAGCAGGGGGCCCGCGTCCTTCTCCGGGGCGTCCGCTCGCTCACCGACATCGATGCCGAGTTCACGATGACGCTTGCCAACCGGAAACTCGATCCAGGGGTCGAGACGGTATTTCTCATGTCTGACTCCCAGTACACCCACATCTCGTCGTCGCTTCTGAAGCAGATCACGCCACTGGCGGGGGACGAGGCGCTCCATCAATTCGTTCCGCCGCCGGTCGTGCCGGCGCTGCGGGCCAAGTTGGGGGTCACGTTGGGGACTGAGGCTGTCGCCGATTGAGACGGCAAAGCCCGTCGCCGAACGGGCCGACGGTGGGCCGACGACCGATGGGCTTCAGTTCGGGCTGGTGCGCGACGAATCGCCCCCCTCGAAGTGGTTCCGCAGGTAGCGGGCCCGCTCGATGTCGTCACTCGTATCCTCGTCGCCGCCCCGCAGTTTGTGGAGGTGCGCCGGTTGCGTGCGGATCAGGAGGGAGTTGATGTCGGAGATCTTGACGTCGCCGATGAGGCCCAGAAGCACCCCCATCCGCACCCTGGAGAGGAGTTGCATCGTCTCCTCGTTGCTGATCGTCTGGGCCGTCCGCAGGATGCCGTAGGCCCGGCTGACCTGGTCGTGGACGTTCTGCTGGGTCTCACGAACGAGGAAGTCGCGGGCCCGCCGCTCGTAGTCGATGAGCACCGGCACGACATCGGCGACCTGCTGGACGAGCTCGTCCTCCGTCCGCCCGAGCGTGGTCTGGTTGGAGATCTGGTAGAAGTCCCCCATCGCCTGCGACCCCTCGCCGTAGAGCCCGCGGACGGCCAGCGAGATCTTGTGGAGGCTGCGGAAGACCTTGTCGATCTGGCGGGTGATGACGAGCGCCGGGAGGTGGAGCATCACGCTCACGCGGATCCCGGTGCCGACGTTCGTCGGGCAGGCGGTGAGGTATCCCCAGCGCGGATGGAAGGCATAGGAGACGACTCGCTCGATCTGGTCGTCGACGACCTTGATCTGCTCCCACGCGCCGTGGAGGTCGAGGCCGCTGTGCATGCACTGGATGCGGAGGTGATCCTCCTCGTTGATCATCAGGCTCACCTGCTCGAGCCGGTCGATCGCCACCCCGCGGGCCCCCTGCGCGTCGGCATGCTCGCGGCTGATGAGTTGACGCTCGACGAGAAAGCGACGGTCGATTTCCTCGAGGTGGCCGACATCGATGTAGTCGAGTTCCTGCCCCACCGGCACCGCCACGATCCGTTCCCGGAGCACGCGTTCGGTCTCGGCCCGGTCCTGCTCGGTCGCCCGGCTCACGAACGGGAACTGGGCGAGGTTGCGGGCCAGACGAACCCGGCTGCTCATCACGATGTCGGAATCGGGCCCGGTCCCCCGGAACCATTCCCCGATCGAGTTGGTGAGCGTGTCAAGCCTCATGCGTTCTCCTCCCCGGCCTTGGCGGCCGGCGGCATCCATGCGTCCTCGATCCCCCGGATGGCGTCCCGGGCCTCCTTCGCCGATTCGTAGTCCTCCCGCGAGATCGCCTCCTTCATCCCATGCCGCAGGCCGATGATGGCCGTCAGGCCGTCGGTGCCGCTGGCGGCATCGACACCCGCGGGAACGGCGCGCGACGGCCGCCGCCCGGTGTGCTCGGTCGCCCCGTGGATGTTGGCGATGAGGGGATCGAGTTCCTTCTCGAACTGGAGGTAGTCATGGGGGCAGCCGAGCCGCCCCTGATTGCGGAACTCGAAAAACGTGATCCCGCACATGTCGCAGCAGCGCTTGTCGAGGACGGCGAGGTCCTCGGCGGTCTGCCCGACGCCGAGCGGGCCCGACAGGGCGCCCCCCTTTGGCTCCTTCCCCTCGCCTGCCCCCGAGTCGCCGGGGTCGCCGCCTTCCCCTCCCTCGGACTGATTGAGGTAGACGCGGGCATGCTCCTCACACAAATGGACTTCGCGGACGTTGCCCGTCTCGAGCTCGGTGATGTGGAACACCGCCTGATTGTCGCACTGTTGGCACTTCATGGCATCCCCACACAGTCGGGCCGCTCCGCCCCCCGGAACACACCGTGCCGGGGGAAGGGCTTTGAATCATATCCGTTCCCTTCCCGCAACGTCGCCCTTCGGTTCACGGGGCGAAGCCGGTTGCTCCTCCGCGGGGCGTTGGCCCCGTTCCGCCGGTTCTCCCGGCGGGGTGGAGGTGGGGAGCATGTCGGGGTAGTCTGTGGCCATCCGCCCGCAGCGCCACCGCCCGACACGCCGCTCCATGTCGTCTGCACCGTCCCCCCAGGACTCCTGCCTCCCCGACGCCGCTCGGTTCCGGGCCCTCGCGGCAACCCACCGCCTCGTGCCGGTGTGGCGCCGACTGTTCGCCGACGGGCTGACACCGCTGTCGGCCTTCGCCCGACTCGACGCCGGCACCTGCAGCTGCCTGTTCGAGAGCGTCGTCGGCGGAGAGAAGGTGGGGCGCTACAGCTTTCTCGGCGCCGATCCGTTCCTCCTCCTCGAGGCCCGTGGGCGGCAGGTCACCGTCAGCGGCAACGGCCTCCCCGGCGGCACGGAGAAGCTTGAATCGGACGATCCGTTCGCCGAGCTCCAGCGCCGCATGGCCCCCTTCCGCCCGGCCCACCTCGACGAACTCCCCCCTTTCACCAGCGGCGTCATCGGGTATGCGGCCTATGACGCGGTCCGGTACGTCGAGGATCTCCCCGATGCTCCCCCCGACGACCGTGCGCTCCCCGATTTGAGCTTCGCCTTTTACGACCGGCTCGTGGTCTTCGACAACGTCACGAAATCGCTCGATGTCGTCGTCCTGGCCGACGTCGGCGATGGCTCGCCCGAGGCGTTGGAACATGGCCGGGCCGAGGCACGTCGGCGGATCGACGCCACGCTTTCGAAGCTCTTCGCGCCGGCCGATTGGCCCGCAGCGGCCGACATCGGCCCCCGCCACGAGCCCCGCTGCCTCAGCGACGGCTCGGCAACCTCCACCTTCAGCCGCGAGGGATTCCTCGCCGCCGTCGACAAGGCGATTGAGTACATCCGCGCCGGCGACGTCTTCCAGGTGGTGCTCAGCCGTCGCCTCGACATCCCCTTCGAGCACCCGCCGATCGAGCTCTACCGGACGCTGCGAGTGGTGAACCCGAGCCCGTTCATGTTCTTCCTCCGCACCCCCTCGGCGACGCTCGTCGGCAGCTCACCGGAGATCATGGTGCGCCTGATCGACGGCACGGTGACAGTGCGCCCGCTCGCCGGGACGCGTCCGCGCGGCGCCACTCCGGAGGAGGACCGGGCCCTCGCCGAGGGTTTGCTCGCCGACCCGAAGGAGCGGGCCGAGCATGTCATGCTCATCGACCTCGGTCGCAACGACGTCGGCCGCGTCGCCGAGATCGGCTCGGTGAAGCTCTCCGACGTGATGTCGATCGAGCGCTACAGCCATGTCATGCACATCACGAGCAACGTCACCGGGAAGCTCCTCACCGACAAGACGGCCTTCGACGCCCTCCGCGCCTGCCTCCCGGCCGGCACCGTCTCGGGGGCCCCGAAGATCCGCGCCATGGAGATCATCGACGAGCTCGAGCCGACCCGCCGCGGTCCCTATGCCGGCGCCGTCGGCTACATCGATTTCGGCGGGGCGATGGACACCTGCATCGCGTTGCGGACAGTCGTCCTGGCCCACGGCATCGCCTCGGTGCAGTCGGGGGCGGGGATCGTCGCCGACAGCGTCCCCGAGAGCGAGTATCAAGAGACGCTCAACAAGGCGAAGGGACTGCTCGTGTCGCTGGAGATGACCACCGAGAGGCTCGGCCGCTCGCCCCACCTCTGATCCTCGCTCCACCTCTGATCCGCCCCTGCTCCTCCGGGCGCGTGCCCCCCACCTTGCCATGCTCCACATCGAACGCGCCGTGATCCGCGCGGGGGACGTGGCGGCGATCGCCGATTGCTCCCTCGACGCGGCGCCCGGCGAGGGGTGGGCGCTGATCGGCGCCGGGGGATGCGGGAAGGGGCTCCTCGTGGCGGCGATCGCCGGGGCCGTGCCGCTGGCCGGTGGGGAGATCGTCGTCAACGGCTGCTCGCACCGCCGTGAGCCCGCCATGGCCCGGCGGATGTGCGGCTACGTTCCCGCCGCGCTCGAGAGCTGGCCGGCGATCCGGGCCGACGAGTTTCTCGATCTCTTCGCCGCCGCCGCCGGCCTTTCGGGAGCGAAGCTCGCCGAGGCGCGGACCCGGGCCCTCGATCTGGCGGGCCTCCGCGGCGCGGAACGGCTCGACACGCTCCCCGAAGCGGTTACCAAGCGGCTCCTCCTCGGCCGCGCCGTCCTCCACGATCCGGCGATCCTCGCGCTCGACGATCCCTTCCGCGCCCTCGACCCGCGCGGTCGGCAGCTGTGCGAGAAGCTCATCGAGGCGGCGCTGCTCGTCGAGCGGACGGTCGTCGCGGCGCTCGACGACGCGATCGTGCCGTCCTGCTTTACCCACGTGGCCCTCCTCGACGGGGGGCGGATCGTCGCCCGCGGGCCCGCCCACCCGGCCACGTTCGCGCCGGGGCGGACCTGGAGCTGGCGCGTGACGCTGCCGCGCGACGCGGTCGCTGCCCGCGAGTGTCTTGCCGACCGGGTGCCCGAAGCCCATCTCGTCGACGACCACACCGTCGACTGCCGGATCGACCCGGCCCTCTCCCCGCCGGCCGGGCTCGTGACGGCCCTGGTTCGGGCCGGGATCGGTGTCGAATCGGCTGGATTCCACCCTTTTTGGAGTGTTCAGCTGGTCCGCAACGCCTCCTGATCGACAGGGGCTGACCGGAGCCGAGGTAGAATCGATGGGGAAGGCCGGCCGGCATCGGGCCGCCGGTCGCCGGTGGTTTCTTCCCGCCCTCCTGGAAACCGATCGTGCGACGACTCCATCCGCTGCCCGCGGCGGTCGCCTTCGCCCTGCTCCTCGTCGCCGGCAGCCCCGGGGCCGACGGGGCAGAGGACCCGGCAGCGACGTTCCGCGACCAGGTCGAGCCGATTCTCGCCCGCCGCTGCCTGGCCTGCCACTCCCATGCCGCCGGCCAGATCGAGGGAAACCTCGCCCTCGACTGGAAGAGCGGTTGGGCGACCGGCGGCGACCGCGGGCCGGCGATTCTCCCCGGCTCTCCCGACGAGAGCCTCCTCATTCGGGCGGTGCGGCATGTCGACGCCGATCTGAAGATGCCCGACGACAAGCTCCCTGACGAGGAGATCGCGATCCTCGAGGCCTGGGTGCGCGACGGCGCCATCGATCCGCGCGTCGCCGAGCCGGCCACGGCCCCCACCAGCGGCGACTGGTGGTCGCTCCGCCCCCTCGTCTCCCCGCCGCTCCCGGGTGACACCGCCTCTGATCCAAACAACCCGATCGATGCCTTCCTCGATGAGCGGCTGGCGAAGGCAGGGCTCGTGGTGGTGCCGGAGGCCGACAGACGGACCTTCATCCGCCGGGTGTCGATCGATCTCCACGGCCTCCCGCCCACACCGGAGGAGGTGGAGGCGTTCAGCGCCGACGAAGCTCCCGACGCCCATGAGCGGCTCGTTGACCGGCTCCTCGCCGCGCCGCGCTTCGGCGAGCGGATGGCCCGGCACTGGTTCGACTCGATCCACTTCGCCGACAGCCATGGCTTCGAGCACGACGTCTTCCGGCCCAATGCCTGGCCCTACCGCGACTGGGTCATCAAGGCCTTCAACGACGACCTCCCCTGGCCGACCTTCGTCCGCGCCCAGCTCGCCGCCGACGTCTTCTTTCCCGACGATCCCGCCACGTTTCCCGCTCTCGGCTACCTCGGCGCCGGCACCTACGACCATTCCGCCGCCGCCACCGCGCCGAAGTCGTTTGAGAATCTCGACCGCGACGACATGGTGACGCAGGTGATGTCGAGCCTGGCAAGCACGACGGCCAACTGTGCCCGCTGCCACGCCCACAAGTTCGACCCGATCTCGCAGGAAGACTACTACGCCCTCCAGGCCGTCTTCGCCGGGATCGGGAAGGGAGAGATCGACTGGGATCCCGACAGCCTCGTCGCCACCGCCCGCAAGCGCTGGCAGCGCGTGGCGATTCAGGCCGCCTCCGCCCCCGAAACCCTCCTCGACGACCCGGAGAACGTAGCGACCCTCACCGCTTGGGAGGCCACGATCCAAGCGCGGGCCGTGTGGACAACGCTCCCCCTGGCCACGTTCACATCTGCTTTCGGCACCGAGCTCAAGCGGCTCGACGACGGCTCGATCCTGTCTGCTGGTACGGGCTCCGAACGCGACATTGTCACGCTCACCGCCGCCGGTCCCCAGGCTGCGATCACCGCAATCCGCCTCGATGTCATCCCGCACGAATCGCTCCCCAAGCAGGGGCCGGGGCGCGGGCAGAACGGCAATTTCCATCTCTCGGAGTTCGAGCTCCGCGTCTTCCGTGCCAGCGTCGCCGAGCCCGAGCGGATCGCGATCGCCCGGGCCACCGCCGACTTCGACCAGCAGAGCTGGACGATCCAACATGCCCTCGACGGCAACCCGGCCACCGCCTGGGGGATCCACCCCGAGGAAGGCAAGCCGCATCACGCCATCTTCGTTCCCGCGGCGCCGGTCGTGCTCGACGCCGGCGACTCCCTCGCCGTCGTCCTCCGGCAGGAGCATGGCGATAGGCACACCATCGGCCGAGGTCGGCTTTCGATCACCTCCGGCGACCCCGACGCCGCGATCGCCCTCCCCGTGGCCGCCGAGGAAGCCCTCGCCATCCCCGTCGCCGCCCGCACCAAGGCCCAACAATCAACGCTTGCCGCCGCGATCCTCGCAAGCCTGGCCCAGGCCGAGCTCAAGAAGCTCCCCGCCCCCCGCAAGCTCTACGCCGCCGCGACGACCGCCGTGAACGAGCGCGGCACGATCGTTTACCCTGCGCCGCGTGAGATCCACGTCCTCAAGCGTGGCGACCTCAATCAGCCGCAAGCCCTCGTCGGCCCCGGCGCCTTGGCGGCGATCCCCGGACTCCCCGCCCGGTTTGAGTTTCCCCCCGGCACTCCGGAATCGGCCCGCCGGGCGGCACTCGCCGACTGGCTCGTTCATGAGCACAACCCGCTCACCTGGCGGAGCATCGCCAATCGGGTCTGGCAGTGGCATTTTGGCCGCGGCCTCTGCGACACCCCGGGCGACTTCGGCCGCATGGGGGGCACGCCGAGCCACCCCGAGCTCCTCGACTGGCTCGCCGCCGAGATCCGCCGCTCTGGCTCGCTCAAAGCGATCCACCGCCTCATCTGCACCAGCCGCGCCTACCGCCGCGCCTCCGCCTGCCCGCCGGAGCTCTTTCAAATCGATCCCGACAATCGACTCCTCGCGCGGATGTCGCCGCACCGGCTCGATGCCGAGAGTTTTTTTGACGCTGTCTTGCTGGCGTCGGGCCGCCTCGACGACACCCGCGGCGGCCCGGCCGTGGCCCACTTCTCGCAGCGCCCCGGCGCCCAGCTGACGCCGATCCTCGACTACGACGCCTTCGACTGGGATTCCCCCGGCGCCACCCGGCGCAGCATCTATCGGATCGTGTGGCGCGGCATCCCCGATCCTCTCTTCGACGCCCTCGACTTCCCCGATCTCGGCCTCCTCGCCCCGACGCGCGGCTTTTCAGCCTCCCCGCTCCAGTCGCTCGTCCTCGCCAACAATCGCTTCGTGCTCCACCACGCCCAGCATCTCGCCCGCCGCGCCGAAGC
>JBAWVV010000096.1:0-12644 GCA_037147115.1 Planctomycetia bacterium
AGCCGGGATCGAGCGTGGCAGACGCCTTCGCCGATGCGGCCGTGGCGAGGATCGAATCGACCTCGATTCCCTCGATGGCGGCCTGGAAATCTTCCTCGAGATCATCCTCCAGTCCGGCACGGAGATTCGGGACGGCGACGCGCTTCGACGGCGGGAGGACATCCGCGAAGGCTGATGCCGGGGCCCGGTCGCCGCGCCGCTCGCGCCGCGGACGGTCACCCCCTTGGTCGCCACCCCGCCGCGGGCCACCGCGTCCATCGCGTGGGGCATCGCCTCCGGCCGCGGCAGCTCGGGCCTCGATATCTGCTGCGCTGACCACTGGCCCGATGACCGCTGCAACGGAAGCAGCGCTGGGGGCAACCGGCGCCGCGGCGGCGCTCGTTACCGCTTCGGTCGCAGCCGGCGTCGCTGCCGGCCGAACCGGCGGCAGCGGCGTGTCGCCGAGCACCGAAGCGGTGGCCGAAGCCACGAATTGATGCCGCGGGGGCAGTTTGGGGGGCCGGACCCCAGGCCGTTGCGTGCCGATCGGAATCCGCCGACGCTCTCCCCCTCCATCTCCATCCCCCTCGCCGACGGATGCGGCTTCTGGCACCTGTTCCGGTGGCGGCACCGGGGCCGGTGCGGAGGCCAACTGGTCGGGGGAGGACGAATCCGGAGTCGGGGAAGAATCGGCGGTCATCGTCGGCACTCGTCGGAAGGGAAGAGGCCGACGAAACAATGCCGGCCCCGGAAAGACAGACGCCCGCAAAGAGCGGACACGGGACGGAGTCAGGGGGCTTTATTTCAATGCGGGAAACAGGACTTGAACCTGCACGGTATTACTACCACCAGGCCCTCAACCTGGCGCGTCTGCCAATTCCGCCATTCCCGCAGCGGTGCGATCAATCGAAAAAGTCGGTTTCACAGCACCCAGCCATCTGCGAACCCCACCTGACTCCTAGCCGCCATTCTGCGACCGTTTCACCGCCAGTCAAGAACCCCGGTGATATTCGGCCTGACTGGCTACTCCAGACGCCCCGGCTGGGCCATTCACGCGACTTCCACGCCGCGGAACCGCCGGGCCAGGGCCGGGACAAACGCCAACCCGGACGTCAGGCCGAGCGACCAGACGAGGTCCCCGACCGGGGTCCAGCGGTAGAAGGGAAGGGCAGCCACATAACACTCGACAAGACCACTGGCGGTGTGGGGATAGTCGGTGGTGAGCCACCAATGGGCGAGGTTGGTGGAGAGATAAAAGACGAGCGATCCGGCCAAGGCCCCGCCGAGGGCTCCCCAGACATGGCTCCTCCGGACCACGCTCCCCATCAGCACCGGCCAGGTAAAGGCGGCGTAGATGATCGCGGCCATCGTCCAACTCCCATAGATTCCTCCCCCGGGCAGCGCCAGGTTGCTGGCGGCGAGGGCGATCACGGGAACCGAGGCAGCCACAAACCGATTCGCAAACAGGGCCCCGGCACAGAGGCCGATCCCGATGAAAGGGGAAACTCCGTAGACCGGCTGCCAGAGCCGACCGAGGATGCCGATGCCGACGAGCACGCCCCAGGCCAGGCAGAGAAGTCCGACAGGGAGCCCGCGGCCGTTGGGGCCGGAGGCACCGCTGCGGCGCTCTTCCGCCACCGACCCGGCCGAAAGGGAGACGTTTTCAGGGAATTGACCCGGAATGCTCATGCTCGACGACCCCGGAGGATTTCTCACCGAATCCGATCACATCCCGATACACTAGCTGTTTTCGGCCGGTGGGCAAGCCGAAGGGATACCCACCGCCACCGAATCGGACCCCGTTCCGGGGTGACGCCATGGCCGCTAGCCCCCGTCAACCGCGCCCTCCCGAGACTCCAGGCTTCCGGGCAAACGCTGCCGGAGGGGGCTCGATCGCGTCCACGCGCGATGGCGGCGGCATTGTCACGCTCCAATTCATCGCCGGGAGCCGGAGCCAGAACGTCATCGACGCCCTGTTCCTCGCTGACCTCCGGCAGTCGCTCGACAGCCTCGAAGCCGGGCCTCCGCCGACGGCCGTGCTTCTCTGTTCAGGCCGCCCGGGGTCGTTCTTTGCCGGCGTCGACCTCGATCGGCTGGAGACGATCCTCGGGGCCGATGCCGCCGTGGTCGAGCAGGCCTGTGCCGCCGGTCGCCAACTTTACGACCGCCTCTCGTCCAATCCCTGGCCGACGGTCGCCGTCATCGACGGTGTCTGCCTGGGAGGAGGGCTGGAGCTCGCCCTGGCGTGCGATTACCGAGTGGCGACCTCTGCGGAGGTGACGGCCCTCGGATTCCCGGAAGTGAAGCTCGGCCTCCTGCCCGGTTGGGGCGGGACGGTGCGGCTCCCCCGGCTCATCGGCCCCGGGCCCGCCGTGGAAATGATGGCCGCGGGCGAAACGATGAGTGGTACTGCCGCCGCCCACTGCGGCCTCGTCGATGCCTGTGTGCCGGCCGGGCAGGCCGACGCCGCGGCCAGACTTCTCGCGGAACGCTCGGCCAAGACCGGGGAGCATCTGGCCCGTCGCCGTCGCCTCTCCCGACCGGTTGTGCTGGACGCAGCGGAGCGCGCGTTTCTCGAGGCGACGACCGGCGCGGTGATTCAGGGGAGGACCGGAGGCCATTATCCGGCGCCGCTGGCGATCCTCGAGGCAGTCCTGGCGACGTCGGACGAGTCGGAAGCCGACGCAGGAACGACCGAAGGGAAGGCGTTTGCCGCACTCGCTCGCTCGCCGGTCGCCAGGCAGCTGGTGCGGGTGTTCCGACTCGGCGAGAGGAACCGGCGCGACCGCGGAGTTTCACCCGACCGGGGTGCTGCCGGCACCGCGGCCGGGGCGAGCGACGAACCGGGCTTCGAGCGGCCGGCGGTTGTCGGCGCCGGGATCATGGGTGCCGGGATCGCCGCTGCCCACCTCCGGGTCGGCTGTGCCGTGACGTTGGCCGACGTCCAGTCAGAGGCGCTCGCCCGGAGCGTTCCCGAGATCCTCCAGGAAGCGGCCTGGGACCGCGTTCGGCGGGCCACCGATCAGGCCCGCGCTGTCCGGCTCGCCGGCCAGCTGCGGACCGTCACGCACACGGGGGCCTTGGCCGATGCCGATCTCGTCATCGAGAGTGTCCTCGAGCGGACGGATGTCAAACGAAAGGTGCTGGCAGAGATCGAGGCGGTCGTCGGGCCCGATGCCATCATCGCCACCAACACCTCCACCAACCCGATCGCGAAGCTCGCCGAAACGCTCCGCGATCCCTCGAGGTTCTGCGGCCTCCACTTCTTCAATCCCGTCCGGCGGATGATGCTCGTCGAGGTGGTGCGCGGACCGGCCACCTCCGATGCCACCGTGGCCCGTGCGGTCGCCCATGCCAAGCGGCTGGGGAAATGCCCGATCGTCGTCCGTGACAGTCCGGGGTTCCTCGTCAACCGGATGCTCATGCCCTATCTCCATGAGTCGGTGGAGATGCTCCGGGCGGGGATCGATCCGCGGAAGATCGATCGCGCGGCGCGGGCCTTCGGCATGCCGATGGGACCGCTCGAACTCTACGACATGATCGGCCTCGACACGGCGTTCTATGCGGGCCTTGTCCTCAACGACGCCTACGGCGACCGGATCGAGCCCTCACCGGTGATCCCGGCGATGGTCAAGTCGGGGCGTCTGGGGCGGAAGAGCGGCGCGGGCTTCTACCGCTATGCGGGGATCGGCCCGCGGGCGCGGATCGAGCGCCCCGACGACGGTGTGCCGGCGCTCGTCGCGGCCTACGCGCTGCCGCCGTGTGCCGGCGACGAACGGACGATCATCGACCGGCTCATCCTTCCGATGGTGCTCGAAGCGACGAGGGTCCTCGACGAGGGGATCGTCCGCGACGGGTGCGACGTCGATCTCGCCGTCATCCACGCCCTCGGGTTCCCGCCGTTCCGTGGTGGGCTGCTTGCCTGGGCCGATACCCTCGGGGCAGCCGAGATCGTCCGCCGACTCGCGGCGCTCTCCGGTCTCGGTGTCCGCATGCGTCCGACCCCGCGCCTGGAATCCCTCGCGCGTGACGGCGGCCTGTTCACCGCCTGACTTCCTCGTCCTCCCGCTTCCCCACTCCGCCGAGCCCATGCCAGCCCCGCTCCTTCCCCGTGAGCCCGAGCAGACGCCGGTGATCGTCGCCTGTTGCCGCACGGCAATCGGCCGGTCGCACGCTCAGCGCGGCCTGTTCCGTCATGTCCGTGGCGACGAACTGGCGACCGCTGCCGTGGCTGCCGCCGTCGAGCGGAGCGGAGTCGATCCCGCGACGATCGAGGATCTCCTCCTCGGGGCGACCCAGCAACGCGGCGAGCTCGGCGGCAATGTCGCCAGGGCGGTAACGCTGATGGCCGGGCTGCCACTTTCCACGGCCGGCGTGACGATCAACCGGCTGTGTGGATCGGGCCTCGAGGCGATCCTCCAGGCAAGCCGCTCGATCATCGCCGGGGCCGAGGATGTCCAGGTGGTGGCGGGCGTCGAGCACATGCACCACCAGCCGATGGACGAGGGGGTCGACTTCCATCCCCGCGTCGTGGCCCGCTCCAGCCGGGGCATGCTCTCGATGGGGCTGACCGCCGAGCACCTTGCTGCCACGCGGGGCATCGACCGGCGTCGGCAGGAGGATTGGGCCCTCGAGAGCCACGCCCGGGCGGTCACGGCGATCGACTCCGGCGGATTGGCCGCCGAGATCGCGCCGGTGCTCGGCCACGACGAGGCCGGAGCGCTCGTCGAGGCGCGGATCGATCAGTCGGTGCGGCGCGACACCAGCCGCGAGGCGATGGCCCGGCTCGAGCCGGCGTTCCTCCCCAAGCTCGGCACGGTGACGGCCGCGACGAGCGCGCCGCTCTCCGACGGCGCCGCGGCGCTGGTGATGATGTCGTTGGCGGAGGCCCGCAGGCAGGGCATCGTGCCCCTGGCCCGGGTCGTGGCCGGAGCCGTGGTGGGAGTGCCGCCGGCGCTGATGGGGACCGGCCCGGTGGCCGCGACCCAGAAGCTCCTCCGGCGGCTGTCGATCGACCTCGGGGCGATCGATCTGGTCGAGCTCAACGAGGCCTTCGCCGCCCAGACGATCTGGTGCGTCGACGAGCTCGGCCTCGACCCCGCACGCGTCAATGTCCGTGGCGGGGCCCTCGCCATCGGCCATCCGCTCGGCGCCAGTGGTGTCCGCATCGTCACCACGCTCGTCCACGCCATGCACGCCCGTGGCGACCGGCTCGGCCTGGCGACGATGTGCATCGGACTCGGCCAGGGCATCGCGCTGGTCGTGGAGGGAATCGGGACGTGACGACCCGCATGGAGCCGGCCCCTGGTGTCGTCGCTGGGCCGGGCCAGGCCCGCGCCGTGACGCTCCTCGACCTCCTCGTTGCCCGGATCGACGATGCCGCCGCTCGGCCGGCCCTGGTGACGCGCGCGGGGGTGGATGACGCGGCGACGACCTGGACCTGGCTCGAGGTGGCCGCAGCCTCCGTCGATCTCGCCGCGGCCCTCGAGGCGGCCGGTTTCCGCCCTGGCGACCGGGTCGTGCATGTCGGCACGCATTCGGTCGATTGGGTCGTCGTCGATCTCGCCTGCCTCCTCGCCGGATTCGTCCACGCGCCGCTCCACGTCGATGCTCCGCGCGGCGAGCTCCTCCACCAGATCGGCTGGCTCGTCCCTGACAAAATCGTGATCAGTGGGGACGCGGGGGCGCATCCGCCGGCCGACCATGGACGGCTTCTCGATGCCCTGCCCGATCCGCGTCGCGCCATCGATCTGCGTTTCCCCGCGCCGCGACGGGGGCTGCGCTCGGCGCTCCCCGGAGCGGGGCTGCGTTCGGCGGCCTGGCAGCACCGCGCCGCCGATCCGGCGGAATTGCGACGCGAGGTGGCGCGGCGCGCGGCGGCCATCGATCCCGACGCGCCGGCGCGGATCTTCCTCTCCTCCGGGACGACCGGAAGGCCCAGGGGCTACGTTCATTCGCAGCGCTCGCTCGCTACAAATGCCCTCGGAGCCGCGGCGATCTTCCTCGACGAGCCGGACGATGTCCGCTTGGCGTGGCTGCCGATGAGCCACGCGCTGGCCTGCACGGGGGATCTCTCCACGGCGCTGGTCCGCGGCGGCTGTCTGAATGTCGTCCCCGACCGGCGGCATCTCCTCGCGGCCTGCCGATTCCTGCCACCGACGGTCATCCTCGGGGTGCCGGCGTTCTTCGAGCGGCTCGAACGGGGCGTCCGGTCGGGGGCGATCCCCGACCTCGCCGCCGCGCTCGGTGGCCGGGTGCGGGTCTGCATCTCCGGCGGGGCGGCGCTCCGCGAGCGAACGCAGGCACTGTTTGCCGCGCGGGGTGTTCCGCTCGTCGAGGGTTACGGACTGGCCGAGGCCGGTCCGGTGGTCGCCCTCGACAGCCCGCGAGGGTGTCGGCCGGGGTGGGTCGGCAGGGCGCTTGCTGGCATCGACGTCCGTCTCGATGCCGCCGGCCAACTCCTCGTGCGCACGCCGTCGCGGGCCCTCGGTCAGCTTCTCCCCCCCGACGTTCCGACCGAGGCCGCCGCCGATGAAGGCCGCGACGACGATTGGATCGCCACCGGCGACACCGCCGAGATCGCCGCCGACGGCCGGATCCGGATCACCGGACGGGTCGTCGACACGCTCGTTCTCTCCACCGGCGCGAAGCTCCCGCCGGCCGAGGTCGAGCGGGCCCTCGCCGCCGACCCGGTCGTCGCCCAGGTGTGTGTCTGTGGCGATCGGTTGCCGGTGCCGGTGGCGCTGGTCGTGCCGGAGCCCGCCATCCTCCGGGCCGCCATCCGGAGCCTCGACCTCAAGGTCTTGTCGCAACGCGCGGCCCTCCGCCATCCGCGCCTCCTCCGCTGGCTCGCCCGCCGGCTCGCTCGCCGGCAGGAGTCGCTCCCCCGTGCCTGGCGGGTGCGGCGCCTTGTGCTCGTCAACCGCCCCTTCGACATCGACCGCGGGGAAATGACCCATTCCATGAAACTCAAGCGTCCGACGATCGCCCTTCACTTCGCTGCCACGCTCGATGCCGCTGCCGCGCCTAGCCCGCCGCCGGGCGTGGCGGTTGTGCCCCATGGGGACGACCGCCCCGAACGCCGGTCGACCGCCGGCATCACCGCGGCGCTGTGGGGCCGGCCGCGCGGGGATGACGGCGGGTTTGCCGCCGCTGCCGCGCTCGGTGCCCAGTCGCTCCCTGACGGAATCGCCACGGTTCTCGGGGAGGCCGAGCGGCGGCTCGGCGACCTGCGCGCCGCGGGCCTGCTCTACGCCCCGGTGCCGACGACGGGGCTGCCGCCGGCACCGCTCGACGACGCGCCACCGCGGCCGGAGGGATTGTTCACTGCTGCTGCCGAGACGGCGGTGGGGGAGGCGGGGCTGTGGGGCATCCTCGTGCCTGTGGCCCACGGCGGAAGCGGGGCAACGGTTGTCGACCTGGTGCGGAGCGTGGCGAGGATCGCCGGCACAGTGCCGACCGCCGCGGGGATGCTCTCGGTCCACTCCGCGATCGGGGCGGTGTCGGCACTGATCGCCTTCGGGACTCCCGAGCAGCAGGCCCGTCACCTGCCGGGGTTGGCCGAGGGACGGCCGCTGTCGGTGTTCGGTGCCACTGAACCCGAGGTGGGCTGCGATCTCGGGGCGGTGCGCACGACGCTGACCCGGCGCGACGGCAGGCTCGTCGTCGACGGCACGAAGATGTTCATCACCAATGCCGACCATGGCCGGCTCGTGAAGCTCCTCGCGGTGGCCGACGGCAAGCCGGCCGTCGTCCTCGTCCGTCTCCCCGACCACGACACGGCTGAGTTCCGCCTTCTCCGCTACGCCCTCCATCCGCTCCGGCACACCGCCAACCACGCCCTCGAGTTCCGCGGCTTCGAGGTTGACCAGCGCGACCTCCTCGAAGCCCCGGGAGGGGATGCGATGGCGATCGTCTGGCATGGTCTCAACCGCGGTCGCAGCACGCTCGCCGCGCAGGCTGCCGGCACGCTCCGCCTCCTCCTCGGCCATGCCCGTGGCCATGCGCTCCGCCGCGTGACCTGGGGCCAGCCAATCGCATCGCGGCAACTCGTTCAGGGGAGGCTCGCGCGGATTGCCGCGGCGGGAATGGCCTGTGAAGCACTGGCGATCTGGGCGGCGGCGACGATCGATGCCTCCGGCGGCTCCGGGGGAGAGCTCGAGGCGATCACCGCCAAGGTGGTGGCCAGTCAGGCCGTCCGCGACGGCGCGATCGATGCCCTCGGAATCCATGGGGGGCGGGCATTCCTCGTCGGCCATCCGCTCGGCGATTCCTTCCATGACCACCTCGCCGTCGGCGTCTATGAGGGGGAGAGCGATCTGCTCGGGCTGGCGCTCTTCAAGGGGCTCGCCCGGCGTCATCCGCTCTCCGCGCGCTTGCGTCAGGGGAGCCGTGTCGGCGCCGCGGTCGATTGGCTTGGCTGGCGCGTCGGCCGTCTCGTCGCCGCCGGAGGCGACAGGGGGATTCTCGACAGCCACCTGCGCGCCCATGCCGCCGCGGCACGGAGGTCGCTCGCCTCCTCGGCGGTGGCGATCGACCGGGCGATCCGCCGGCACGGCCGTGCCCTGGCGGAGCGGCAGTTGGAGGTGGGGGCCCTGTCGGCGGCGGTTCGGGATGCGGCGAGCGTCCTCGCCGTCGCCCACCACGCCGATGTTCGGGGGGATGACGAGGCGCTGGTGACTGCGGACGTGTGGTGCCGGATGGCGCTGGCACGGGCCGCCGGTCGCCGCCTCACGTCGGCGGATCATGCCGCGATCGGGGCCCTGGGGCGGGGGATCATCGAGGGCTAACTGCCGCTGCTGAGCAGTGCCGGCCACCAACTGCACAGGTACCACGCCCGGGGAGTGGTCCATTCGACAAAGGCATCGAGCACCGACCTGGAGAGGAAGGCATCGGCCACGGTTCTCCCGGCCGGCTGCCCCGCGGAGCGGGCGGCGAGGTCGAGCCCGAGGAGCTCGTCGAGGACGCCCCGGGGGCGGACATAGCGGACGACCCGGGCGGTCTCCTTCGTCAGTCCGGCCAGCTCGACGGCCCGGTCGACGGCATCCTCGAGGAAGCCGATCCGATCGACGAGCCCGGCGGCTTGGGCCTGCCTGGCCGTGAACACCTGCCCAGTTGCCACGGCATCGACGGCCGCTGCGTCAAGCTTCGGTCGCCCCTCCCGGACAATCTCCTTGAAACGCGCGAACATGTCGTCGACGAGCGATTGGAGAACCTTCCGCTCGCGTTCGGCGAGCTCGGGTGCCCGCTCTTTCGTCGGGGAGAGCATCTCCTTGAGCGGGCCGCTGGTGATCGAATCGTCGGCGATGTCGATCTTCCTGAGCGCCTTGGAGAAGTCGAAGTGGGGGATGATGACGCCGATTGAGCCGGTGAGCGTGGCCGGCTCAGCGAAGATCACGTCCTCGCCGCCACCGTTGGCCATGGCCACGTAATAGCCGCCGCTGGCCGCGATCGACCCCATGCTGACGACAACCTTCAGGTCGCGCTTCTTCACGATCGCCGCCAGGCGATGATGGATCTCGTCGCTGCCGGACACGGTGCCTCCCGGGGAGTCGACCCGGAGAACGATCGCCTTGACCGACTCGTCGTCGGCGATCCGGTCGAGTTGCTGGCGGGCAAATCCCGATCCTCCCATGATCGCCCCGATGACGTCGACGATCGCCACTCGGTTGGGGGCGTCTTTGGAGAGCGAGTGCCAGCGTTCCTCGACCTGTCCCGACTTCTGGAAATACCGCGAATTGGCGCCGAAGCTCGCTATCGCCACCAGCGCCGACATCCCGGCGATTACCCAGGGGATCCACGACCAGCGTTTGCCCCCCCGCCGCGGCTCACCGAGGATCACAGGCGCCGGAGACATCTGGGGGGAAGGGCCGGGGAGAGACGGGGGATTCATCGTGGCAGGCTCCTCTTCGTGCTTCCGGGCTCCGGCACCGGCGGGGAGGCCGGTCAACGGTCAGAACCGGGGATCATGTTGCCATCCGGAGACGGGGACCGCTACCCTTGACGATTCAAGGCGGCCTCTCCGCCAGAGACCGCAACCCCTGAGGAGCGACGCAACGTGATCGTGAGCGTGAGCACGGAGTGTTTCCCGGAACTGCCGGTGGCCAAGGCCATGGAGCGGCTGGCGGAGCTCGAATACACCGCCGTTGAGATCGACGTCCACGAGCACGGCGGCCACCTTCAGCCTGCCCAGGTCGCCGCCAGCCCCGAGCTCGCCATCCGTGAGTGCAGCGATCTGCAGCGGCTCCGCCCCGTGGCCGTCTCGTTCGCGGCTGCCGATTGCCCGACGATGTACGACCAGTTCGAGTCGTGCTGCCGGCTGGCCAAGTCGCTCGGCGTGGTGACGATGGTCGTCGAATCGTCGGAGCTCGGCACCCCCTTCAACGGCGAGATCGAGCGGCTCCGGAAGCTCGTCGCGATCGCCGCTGGCCTCGATGCCATCGTCGGCGTGAAGACCGAGGCCGGACGGATGACGCAGGACGCGGAGACAACCGCCTCGCTGTGCCGGAATGTCCCGGGGCTGTGGGTGACGCTCGACCCGAGCCACTTCATCTTCGGCCACAAGAAAATGGCCAGTTGGGAGTCGATCCTGAAGTACGTCTGCCATGTCCATCTTCGGGACACCAAGCCAGACACCTTCCAGGTGCGGATCGGCCAAGGGAGCGTGGAGTATGGCAAGCTCTTCAACCAGCTCGAGCGGGTCGGCTACAAGCGGGCCTTGAGCGTCCACCTGCCGCCACTGCCGAATGTCGATCAGGTGGCGGAGCTCCGCAAGATGCGCCTCCTTCTCGAAAGCCTGCTGTGACGGCGCCGGGGAGCCTAGCCTGTCGACGGCCTAGCTCCCCATCCGGAAATGATGGAGGGACGCGTCCTTCCCTGGACACGTCCCTCCCACTCGGTTCATCGGCTCCATCCATGGGGCCTGTCGAACCCGATGCTCACTACCGCTGGGCCGAGGCCTCGGCGCGGCTGGCCATCTCGGCGTAGGTCTTGCTCCGCTCGTCTTCGCCCTGCTCGGCGTACATCATCGAGAGGTTGCCGTAAGCGAGGGCCAGGGCGGGTTCGTCGAGGAGGCGGTTGTCGACCGCGGTCACCATGCAATCGATGCCGCGGCGACACAGATCAAGCGCGTCGTCGCGGCGATCGACCTGCCAGTACGACACGGCCATGCTCACGTACGACTCGCCGAGCCGCCCCACCTCGCCGTGCGACTCGAACGAGGCGTTGCGGTCCCAATAGCTCCGCACCTTCTCAAACCAGGTGACCGCCGTGGCATGGTCGCCGTTCTGGAGGCTGTGGAGCACGCCGATTCGGAAGAGGAGATCGCCGATCGAGGCCCGTTCGGTGTCGGTCAGCTCCCGATGTTCGGCGCCGCGCTCCAGGTAGGCCACCGTCAGCGTGGCGTTGTCGATGAGGTCGGTTGCCACGCCACGCTTTTGACTGGCGGTGAGGGCGTCGGCGAGCCCGAGCCCAACCTCCCAGTCGATCTGCCGGCGCTGCCAGGCATCGGTGAGATCGTTGTTGATCCGGTCACGGGTGACGAGGAGCCGCTTCACCCACGGGAGCGGATCGACGACCTCGCAGCCTGCGGCGGCGGCAAGGGCCCCGCGGCACAGCTGGATCTCGAGGAGGGGTCGTTCAGCCGTTTCGGGGCTGACGTCGTCGACCATCTTCGAAGCGGCGGCAAGCCACTTGGCGACGACCTCCCCCTTCCGCTGCCACTCCCCCTTGGCGATCGCCACCGCCATGCCGAGATTGGCATCGAGGAGGACGTCACGGGCGGCTTCGCGGATCGACTTCGATCGGGCCTGTCGGAGTTGCATCGCCGAGCGGATCGCGGTGTCGAAGTGCTTGACGGCCGCTTTGTGGTCGGGGGAGGGGCACTCGACGTCGATTCGCCCGAGCATCCTCTCGACCTGGGCCGGAGCTACCCCTTCGAGGTTGGGCATGGTCTTGACGATGAGCACGCGCTGTCGGGCCTCGTCATATCGCCCGATCGCCATCAGCACGCTGGCGTTCTTGAGGTGCGTCCAGACATCCTCGGGATCGAGTTCCTCGGTGACCGAACCCAGCGCCAGTGCTTGCTGCCACTTCCCCTGTTCGCAGAGGAGGGCCAGGAGCATCCGCCGGGCGCGGAGATGCTGCGGATCGAGTTCGACGGCAAACTTCAGATCGACGATGGCGAGGTCGGTATCGGTCTCGATTTCCCCCTCGGCACGGAGCACGAAGGCCTCGGGGTCGAGCGGTTCGATCATGACCGCCAGCGCCGAGCGGGTCCCCGGCTTGAGGCTGAAGATCAGGCCGCATTCCGGGTAGACCTCGCCGATTGACACGCCCGATTCGTCGAGGATCGAGACCGAGTTCAGATCGCCGATCTCGAAAAACGCCGCCAGTTCGTCGACCGACAGCGGATCGGCAAGCTTGATGCGAATCGAGTCGACGACGTCGCCGTCGAGCGTTGCCTCGGCCCGTTCTAGCGGCCCCTCCTCGAGGGCCCACGCGTAGCCCTTGGCGCCGTCTTCGCGGGTGAAGGCCTCACCGAGCCCGAACTTCGGCTCCATCCTCGCCCGCAGTTCGTTCCGGGTCGTCTTGCCTGGGCAGACGCCGTTGAACGTGACCGGGTCGACGGCGAGCGATGGCTCGGTGCGCGAGTCGGGTTGCGGCGG
>JBAWVV010000097.1:0-12611 GCA_037147115.1 Planctomycetia bacterium
GATCATCCCCGGGCCGCGATCGATCTCTATCGCCAAAACAGTGTTTCCGTGAAGATCCGGATCATCGATGATGCGTTTGGGGGAATGAACAGGCCAGAACGGAGCAACCGTATCTGGAAGTATCTCGCGAGCCTCTCCGAGGATGACCAGAACGAAATCGGTAGTGTGATCCTCCTCACGCCAGATGAGACCGAGCGGTCGATCGCCAACTTCGAGTTTGAGAATCCGGTGTTGTCGAAGCTGTGAGATCCGCCAGGCCCCCCAACGAGCTTTTGTCACATGGTGTGTTCGCGGGGGCTGAATCAGGCGGCGTTTTGGAGGACTCCTTCGGTGAAGATTCTTCCTTCGAGAACAAGAACGATCTTGTGATACCCATTGAATCGACGCCACAGTAGCGCTGATCAACGCCCGTGAGCTGTGGTTTCGCCGTCGCGTCCGGCAACGGGAATCGCATTCCCACGGAAATCCCCGTCAGGCGACCTCGGCCCAGATGACCAACTGCACCGGAGCATCGAAGGGCATCTCGGTGATGCCCAGCGCCACGCGGGTGTGGATGCCGCGATCGCCGAACAGCTCGTTGAAGAGGTGCGAGGCGCCGTCGAGCACACGGGGATGGCCGCGGTAACCGGGGGCACAGTGAACGTAGCCCTCGACGCGGACGATTCGCTGAATCGCCTCCAGATCACCGATCGCCGCCTGGAACTGCGCTAGGGCATTGATCGCGCAGACGCGAGCACAGGCCTTCCCCTCCGCCTCGCTCACCTCGGCGCCGATCCGGCCGACATGGAGAAGCTTCCCGTCGACCCACGGGAGCTGGCCCGAGGTAACGACGAGGTTGCCGGTGCGGATCGCTCCGACATAGGCCCCGGCCGGCTTGGGCACCGCGGGGATCGTGATCCCGGCTTTTTGGAGTGCCACGGCGACGGCATGAGTCTGGCTGGACATAAAACGGCCTCTTGCTTGACGGGTGGAATAAAACTCCGATGAGGCTCCGCCGTGCCTCGAACGTCCAATCGTAGCTGTGGATCGGCGATTGAGCATCGGCACCATCGTCGATTTCGGCATGGCGGCTGCCAAACCAAGCTCCACCGAAGAGCGTGGCCGCGGGTAGGATTTTCTCGACAGTTCGGGCACACCCCGCGGTACTGTCTAGGCGGAACATCTCGTCGGAGAAATGCGATGCGAAGCGGAACAGTGGCCTGTGTCTCTCGGATCGCGTGCGTACTCGTGGTGATGGCACTCGTGATGACAGCGCTCGTTGGCCGGCTGATCGCAGCCGATTCAGTGCACATGCTCGACTATGCGCCAGCCCCGGTCGACAACCCGCTCAAAGGCCTCGTGCCCTATTCGGGCGACGTGCAGCGCTCGTTTCCGCATTCGCTCGAGTTCAACACCCTCCCCTACTCGGCGTTGGTGAAGGGATACGACGACTTCGATTGGCGGCCGCTGGAGACCCTGCTCGATGACATCGCCAGCCGCGGCCACCAAGCGATCCTCCGGATCTATTTGGAGTACCCGGGCAGGCCGGGGATCATCCCAAAGTTCCTCATCAAGGACGGCCTGAAAATCGATGCGTACCTCAACACCAATACCGCTCCCTTTCCTCCGGCCCTGGTGGAGACGCCCGACTATGAAAACCAGAACCTTCGGAGGTCGTTGAAAGCCTTCATCGCCGCCTTCGGCAAAAAGTACGACGGCGACCCGCGGCTCGGGTTTGTTACCGCCGGCCTCCTCGGCACCTGGGGCGAATGGCACACCTACCCGAGGGTCGAGCTGTTTGCCAGCAAGGCGGTGCAGAGCGAAGTGATGGAGGCCTATGAGGAAGCGTTCAAGCTCACTCCCGTGCTCCTCCGTTATCCCGCCGGTGACGACACTTTCCAGAAGGCGAAGAACGCCGACCGCCCGTTCGGCTACCACGACGATTCGTTTGCCTGGGCCACCCTCGACACCGGCAAGCAGGGGGACGAATGGTTCTTCATGACGGCGCTGGCGGCCGCCGGCCCGGACGCCGAATCGAAGTGGAAGACAGAGCCGATCGGCGGCGAGATCCGCCCGGAAGCGTGGGGAAGGGTGTTCGATGAGAGGCCCGCTGACCCCGCTATTCAGGACATCCGCACCTGCGTGGAGGCGACCCACGCGTCGTGGCTGCTCGACAGCGGCATGTTCGAGAAACAGCCGGATGGAGACCGGGTGCGACGAGCGGAAGTGCTCGTCCGTGGGATGGGATACGACTTCCATTGCCCGAAGGTGACCATCGGCGCGGTGGCCGCCGGAGAGGTCGCCGTCCGGCTGGAGATCGTCAACCGGGGAGTGGCTCCGTTCTATTCCGACTGGAAGGGGGAGTGGGGGCTGCTGTCTGACGGACGGGTGGTGCACACGGTGGAATCTTCCGGAACGCTGACGGGGCTCCTGCCGGGCGACGAGCCGAGGGTGTGGACCGGGTCGCTCGACGTGCACGGGGTGAGCGCCGGCACCTACACGCTCGCCGTGCGCGTCCCCAATCCCCTGCCCATGGGCAAGCCGTTGCGGTTCGCCAACGCCACCCAGGATGTCGACGCGCCGGAATGGCTTTCCCTCGGCACGGTGCAGATTCCCGAGTGAAAAGCCCCTGGAAGTCCTCCATTCGGCGACGTGGAGTCGGATCGCCGGCGGCCCCGCACCAGGACTGGTGAGGGTCGGATTCTTTTATGGAACGTTACGATAGCGCTCCCGTCGAATGCATCCGACGGGTTTCGGTTCTCTCTCGGAGTTGCCCGATGTCGCCGATCCCTTCACGCACCGTCGTCGTCACCGGCTCCGCCGGCCGGCTCGGCCGGGCCGCCTGCCGCGAGCTGCTCGCGCGCGGCTGGCATGTCCGGTCGTTCGATCGCTGTCCATCCCCCGCCGGCGAGTCGATCGTCGCCGATCTCGCCGATGCGGCCGCCGTCGCCGCCGTGCTCCGGGGTGCCAACGCCCTCGTCCATCTCGCCGCCACGCCCGACGACGACGACTTCGCCGCCCGGCTCCTCCCCGACAACCTCCTCGGCCTCCACAACGTTATCGAGGGAGCGCGGGCGGCCGCGGTGCCGCGCGTCATCCTCGCCAGCTCCGGCCAGGTGAACTTTATGCAGCAAAACACTGGCCCGTGGCCGATCCGCGTCGCCGATCCGCTCACTCCCCGCGGTTGGTACGCGATTACGAAAGTTGCCCTCGAAGCCGCCGGGCAGATTCACGCCCGGGTGACCGGCGCTACGGTGATCTCCGTGCGGCTGGGATGGTGCCCGCGTGACCGGGCCCACGCCGAGGAATTGGGGGAGAGCTTCCACGGCCCACACTGCTATCTCTCGCCGCGCGATGCCGGCACTTTTTTTGCGGCCGCCGTGGAGCACTCAGTTCCCCCCGGCCACCACATCGTTTACGCAACGAGCCGGCCGGTAGAAATCGAGATGGTCGATCTCGAGCCAACAAAAAAGCTCCTCGACTGGGAGCCTCTCGACCGCTGGCCGGAAGGGGCGACCGACGACCTGCCAGGCTGAAGCAGCGAATGACGGAAGCAGCGAGGGATTGCCCGGTCAGCCACCGCTCATCGCGTCGAGCTAATACCGCACGACCTGCCCAGTCCCGCCGAGCCCCATGGCGGCAAGCTCTTCCTGGGCCTTGGCGAGCATCATCGCCACATCGCTGGCGACCGCCACGAACTGGAAGCCCTCGGCGACGCGGCGCTTTGCGGCAGCCGCATCGGCGGTGTGGATGCCCGGCGCCACGCCATGCTTCTTGCCGGTGGCCACCAGATGCGCGAGCGCCTGCACGAAGGCCGGATCGTCGCTCTCCATGGCGGGCTTTCGCCCCATCGACTTGAGGAGGTCGTTGGGGCCGATGAAGAAGGCGTCGATGCCGGGAACAGAGAGAATCTCGTCGGCCCGCTCGACCGCGTCGATGTGCTCGGTTTGAACGACGACGAGGATCTCGTCGTTGGCCCGTTCGTAGTAGGTGCCGGGATCGGTGCCGAAATTGACGGCATGGAGGAAGCCGCCGACGGAGCGTTTTCCGAGCGGCGCGTAGCGGGCCGCCGCCACCACCGCCTCGGCTTCGGCGCGGGAGTTGACCATCGGCACGACGATCCCAAAGGCGCCGTTGTCGAGAACGCGCTTGATGTTCTCGGTGGTGTTGTAGGGAACTCGCACCAGCGGCACCGTTCCCACGCCGCCACTCATCCCCGCCAGCGCCCCCTGCGCCGCCACGGCGCCAAACGCCGCCACGGCCGTCTCGATATTCACCGGCGCATGCTCGAGTTCGACGGTCAGCCAGTCGAAGCCGACACAGGCAAGCAAGCGGGCGGCCGTCGGGTCGGGGAGGCACAGCCAGGTGCCGATGCTCGGCTCGCCGCGACGGAGTTTCTCCCGGACAGGGTTTGTTCTCATCGGATCGGGGCCCGGAGGGTAGGGGAGGAGAGGACGTCGGGATTGGCCACCTGCTTCGGCCGCCGTCCGGAGAGGCCATCAACGATCGCCTCGGCCGCCATCAGGCTCACCTTCTCGCCGGTCTCAACCGAATTGAAGGCCTGGTGCGGCGTGATCAGGAGCCGCGGGCAATGCCGCAGGGGGCTGTCGGCCGGCAGCGGCTCGGCGGCAAACGCATCGAGCGCCGCCCCGGCAATCCGGCCGCGGTGGAGCGCCGCGATCAGCGCCCCATCGTCGATGAGCGCCCCGCGGGCGGTGTTGATCAGATACGAGGTCGGCTTCATCCGGGCCAACTCTGCAGCGCCGATGAGGCCCCGGTTGTCGGGCGTCAGCGCTGAATGGAGGCTGACGAAATCACTCTCGGCAAGGAGCCGATCGAGCTCGACAAACTCGATCCCCTCGCTGCCTGTCTTGGCGACATGCGGGTCGTGGCCGAGGACGCGCATCCCGAAGCCGACGGCGCGCCGGGCCATCGCCTTGCCGATCCGGCCGCAGCCGATGATCCCGAGGGTCTTGCCATGGATGTCGTGCCCCCAGGCCACGCTCCACTGGCCACTGCGGAGGAGATCCTGGCCGGCATCGACCCGCCGCGCGACGGCGAACAGAAGCGCCCAGGCGTAGTCGGCCACCGCCTCATCGAGGAGGCCGGGGGTATTGCAGATCACGACCCCGGCTTGGGTCGCAGCGGCGAGATCAACGCAGTCGAGCCCCACTCCCCAGCGCGACACGATCTTGAGTGTGGCGATGTCGGGGGAGGCGAAGAACGACGCGTTGTAGGCATCGGAGCTGGCAAGGACCGCGTCGTAGCCGTGGAGGGCTTTGGTCAGCGCGGGAACATCGAGCGGCCCGAACGGCTCCGAGACGGTCACGGAGTAGCCGGCGGCACGGAAGAGCTCGTGCGCTTTCGTCCCGGCGTCAAAAGACGCCCGGGCGGTGAGCAGCACTTTCCAGGGTTGATTGGGTGTCATGGAGGTCGAATGTAGCGAATCACCCCCGCCACCGCACATCGCCCAACTAAGCCCGCATCACGGATCGATCCCAGGTTCGGAGCTCCAGCCCCTTCTCCCCACGACCTTGCCGCAGACTGGCGACTTATCCGTACGATAGAGAGAGGCGGCATGATCCGCCCTCCCACCACCCATCCATCACGCCCCAGGAGGCCACAGAATGGTCGACACGATCACCCCTGCCGTCCTCGCCGCGACGCTCCGCCGCGGGGAGTCGTTCGATCTCCTCGATGTCCGCACCCCGGCGGAGTATGGGGAGGCCCATGTCGACGGGGCGCGGAATGTTCCCCTCGACCGGCTCGACCCCAAGGCGATCGCCGCCGAGCGCGCCGGGCGGCCAGGAACGCTGTATGTCGTCTGCAAGTCGGGGGGGCGGAGCCGGCAGGCGTGCGAGAAGCTCCTCGCCGCGGGGCTGACGGCGGTCGCGAGTGTCGAAGGGGGAACGGCCGCCTGCGAGACCGCCGGCCTGCGGCTGATCCGCGGCCGCAAGGCGATGTCGCTCGAGCGGCAGGTGCGGATCTGCGCCGGAGCGCTCGTCGTCCTCGGCGTGGCGCTGGCATGGTTCACGCAAACCCTGCCCTGGACGCTCCTCTCCGGGTTCATCGGGGCGGGGCTCGTGTTTGCCGGGATCACCGACACCTGCGGGATGGGAATGATGCTCGCCAAGATGCCCTGGAATCAGGCCCCGCGCGGCGCGGCCTGCAGCACCGCCAGCCGCGGGGCGGTGGTGGCCGTGGCGCTTGTGTCGCTGGCCGGTGAGGCGCTCGCCGCCGAACACACGAAAGACTCGCTCGACCTCGTCAAGCAATCGACCGCCGCCGGCAAGGCGATCCTTGTCGATGTCCGCGAGGAGGAGGAGTGGGTCGAGGGGCATGTTGTCGACGCGAAGCTCGTTCCCTTGAGCACGCTCGTGAACGGCATCCCCGCCGACGAGCTCACGAAGATGCTCGCCAAGGGAAAAATTGTCTACGTCCACTGCCAGGCAGGGGGCCGCTGCAAGAAGGCCGCCGACATCCTCGCCAAGAGTGGCTACGACGTGCGGGCGCTCCAGCCCGGCTTCCCCGATCTCGAGAAGGCGGGCTTCCCCACGGCCAAGGGAAAGTGATTCTCGAGCGTCACGGCAGCTTCGCGGGATCGAGAACCACGCGCGCGATCGCCTCGCGGTTCCAGGTGTAGGTGATGTGGACGAGACCGTCGGCCGACTGGATCACAGCCGGATAGGAAAACTCCCCCGGCTTCGTCTCGAGGGCCACCACCGTCTGCCAGGAGCGGCCATCGCGGCTGATGGCCACGTTGAGCGGTGAGCGCCCTTTGTCGGTGTGGTTGTAGACGAGGAGGTGGCGGCCGTCGAAGAGCGTGACCGCATCGGTGCCGGCGTTGGGGTTGGGGAGCGTACCGAGGCGTAGCTCCCCCCAGGTCTTCCCGGCGTCGGCACTCTCGATCTCGAAAATCCGCCCCTCCTTCGTCCGCCCGACGGCGAGAAGTTTTTCGCCGCCAAGCTCGAGGAGTGATGGCTGGATCGCGCTGACAAGGCCCGCAGCCCCTCCGCTTCCCTTCGTGTCGGGGGCGGCATGCACCGCCCCCGTGCGGGCAAACGTCCGGCCGCCATCGGTCGATGTCTCGAAGTGGACGCGCCAGCCGTCGTCTTCGCTACTTGCCCCGGCGATCACCGTGCCATCACGGCGCACCAGCGGCTTGTTCTTCACCGGCCCGACCGCGTCGCCATCGAGGCGCCGCAGCTCCCCCCAGGTGCGGCCGCCATCGGTGCTCTCGCAGACCACGCCCCACCAGGTGCTCGGCGACGGCCCGACCTTCGCATACAGAAAGAGAGGGGCGACGGGGTTGCCCTGGCTCGCCAGCGCCGAGCCGACAAACAAGACCGGATTCCAGCAGGGGTGCCGGCTGCCGTCGGCCTGCGTCCCCTCGATCACGATCCGCGGCTCGCTCCACCCCGCTGAATCATGGCGCGAAACCCAGATCGCAACATCCTTCTCCCCCTCGTCGCTGCCGCCGAACCACGCAGCGACAAGCGCGCCGGGAGCCGTCTCGACGATCGTGCTGGCATGGCAGGAGGGGGTCGGCCAGCCGCGTGGGATGACAAACTCGCGCTGCTGCACCGCCGCCGCGCCGAGGCCAGCGTAGGTCGGGGGGAGCGGCTCATCGCCAAGCGCGGCCTGCCCGACCACGATCGCCAGCACCGCCGCCAGCGCTAGGGGACCAATCGCCAATCGGCCGTGGATCGATGTCTGCACGCTCGCCAGCCCCCCTCGGTGTCGGTTGATCACCATCGCTCGCGCCGGAATCGCTTCCGCTCGGCCGCGCCGACTTGATCGTACCCGCGCGCGGAGGCCACCGGGGAGGGGGCTGGGCAGGGGGTGCGCTCGGGCCGGTGCTCTCTTTTTCCCCGCGCGGGCCGTGGCATACTCACTTTCTTTCCAGGGGCCGCGGCACGCGGTCGCGGGAGACGTTGTCGGGGGAGAATCTGGATGGAGCTTTCCGAGGAGCCGATGCGCACCGGGCCGCGCAACCGGTCGAGCTACCGCTGGCAGGTGGTGGCGATGCTGTGGCTGGTGTGCTTCTTCAACTACGCCGACCGGCAGGCCATCTCGGCGGTGTTCCCGCTCCTCAAGGAGGAGTTCGGCTTCAATAGTTTTCAGCTCGGCCTCATTGGCTCGGCGTTCATGTGGGTTTATGCCGCCGGGGCCCCCTTCGCTGGATTCATCGCCGACCGCGTCAAACGCGTCCATCTGATCCTCGGCGGCTGCATCTTCTGGAGCTTCGTCACCGTTTCCACCGCCTGGTGCTCGAAGCTCTGGCACTTTGTCACCGTCCGCGCCCTTGAAGGCTTTGGCGAGACGTTTTATTTCCCGGCGTCGATGTCGCTCACCGCCGACTACCACGGGCCCCAGACGCGCGGCCGGGCCTTCGCGCTGCACCAGTCGAGCGTCTACGCCGGCACGATCCTCGGCAGCTGGCTCGGCGCCGTCCTCGGCGAGCGCTACGGATGGCGGGTCGGCTTCTTCGCCTTCGGCCTCGCCGGGATGGTCGTCGGCGCGATCCTCTACTGCTTCCTCCGCGAGCCCGAGCGTGGAGCCGCGGAACGGGCCGAGGCCGAGGGCAACGCGACACTCACCGCTCACCACTCGCCCCTGGCGACCGCGGCGACACCAGCGGGATCCGCCCCCCTGGGCATCGCCGACACCGCTGCGATCCTCTTGAAGCGACCGGCCATTCCCCTCCTCATGCTCGCCTTCCTCGGTGCCAATTTCGTGGCCACGATCTTTCTCTCCTGGGCGCCGACCTTCCTCCACGACAAGTTCGGCTACAAGCTCGGGGCCGCCGGGCTCAACGGCACGCTCTTCATCCATCTGGCAAGCGCCCTGGCGGTGCCACTGGCGGGCATCCTCGCCGACCGGCTCGCGCAGCGCTTCCCCGCCGGCCGCGTCCTCGTCCAGGCCGCCGGCCTGCTCGTCGGTAGCGTGTTCGTGGCGCTGGTCGGCCTCTGTTCCACCACCGGCGTGCTGATTGCAGCGATGACCGCCTTCGGCTTCTGTAAGGGCTTCTACGACTCGGGGATCTTCGCCTCACTCTTCGACCAGGTGGAGCCGCGCGCCCGGGCCAGCGCTGCCGGATTGATGAACACCGTTGGCTGGGGGGGCGGGGCGCTCGGGCCGGTATTCTTCGGCTGGGCCACCAACGCCGCCGCCAAGCAGGCGGAGCTCGCCGCCACGGCCTCCGGCGCGACAGCAGAGTTCGCCGCCGCCGCCATCAAGGCGGCCGAGGTTGCGGCGATGAGCCGGTCGATCGCCGCTGGCGGCCTCGTCTATCTCGTCTCTGCCGCGATCCTGTTCGCAGCCTATCTGCTCGCTCGCCGCCCTTCCCCTGCCGGCAACGACTGACCGCTCACCTCCACCTTTCCCCCTTCCCCTCACGACGCCCTCCATGAGTCACTCACCCTCGCGCTTCCACGGCATCATTCCCCCGCTGGCGACGCCGCTGGTCGACCGCGACACGCTCGATGTCGGCGGTCTCGAGCGGCTTATCGAGCATGTCCTCGCCGGCGGCGTCCATGGGCTCTTTGTCCTTGGCACGACCGGCGAAGGCCCGGCGCTCCCGCCGGCGGTCCGCCGCGCCGTCGTGGAGCGCACCATCAAGCAGGTGGCCGGCCGCGTGCCGGTGCTCGTCGGGATCAGCGACACCGTCCTTGCCGACAGCCTGGCGCTGGCCCGGTTTTCAGCCGAGAGCGGCGCCGCGGCGGTCGTCGCCGCCCCTCCTTACTACTTCCCGGCAGGACAGGAGCCACTCGAACGCTGGTGCCGGACGCTCGTGGCGGGCCTCCCGCTGCCGCTGGTTCTCTACAACATGCCGGAGATGGTGAAGGTGGTGCTCGAGCCGGAGCTGGTCCGCCGCCTCGCCGAGCTAGCAGGGATCGTCGGCCTCAAGGATTCTGGCGGCGATCTGGAGACGTTTACCGGCTACTCCAAAATCGTCCGCGAGGTCCGTCCCGACTGGTCGCTCTTGATTGGCCCGGAGCAGATGCTCCCGCAGGCCCATGCCCTCGGTGGCCACGGCGGCGTCTGCGGCGGGGCCAACGTCCACCCGCGTCTGTTCGTTGACCTTCAAGCCGCACTCGAGCGCGGCGACGAAGCCCGGGCTGCCGGTCTTCAGCAAAAGGTGCTCGCCCTCGGCAGGCTCTATACCGTCGGCACGGAGCCGGGGCGCGTGATCGTGGGCGTCAAAGCGGCGCTGGCGGCACTCGGGATCTGCGGCGCCACGCCCGCCGCGTGGTTTGAACAGCTCGACGCGACCCAAAAAACCCGCATCGGGGAGATCGTCGCCGAGATCAGGGCCTGATCCGTGGCCGACCGATCCACTTGTCTTGTCCATGAAAAAAGTCGCGGATGACTTTTTTCACCGACAGCGATTCCTTCAACTCAGCTATGGTTGTCGCGTTGGGGGGGATACGTCTGGCATCGAGTCTTCCCTGAAAGTCGATGCCTCAACTGCCGAGCCGGCCCCAGGTCCTTCACGCACAGCCTGACCAGAGGAGTCTCATGCACGCCATCAAGGCACTGTCGCCCGAAGATGTTGCCGCCTTTCTCCTCCAGGTTGTCGTCCTGCTCACCTTCGCCCACGTTGGCGGCGAGTTGATGCGCCGCTGCCGGCAGCCAGCCCTGATCGGCAACATCTTCGGGGGGATGCTGCTCGGGCCATCCGTCCTCGGGCACTGGTTTCCGGCGCTGCAAGAGGCGGTCTTTCGACCGGAGCAGAGCCAGTCCGACATGCTCGCGGCGATCACGTGGGTGGGGCTCCTCCTCTTCCTCATGGAAGCGGGGTTTGAAGTCAGGCTCGACCTGTTGCGGCGCAATGCCATCTCCTGCGTCATCGTCTCGGCAGGGGGATTGCTCGTCCCAATGTTCGGCGGCTTCCTGCTCGGCCAATACCTGCCGGCCGGAATGCTCGTCAACCCGGACGATCGTCTGGTGCTCTCCCTGTTCCTTGCCGTCGCGATGTCGATCTCGGCCCTGCCGCCGCTGGCGATGATCTTGCGCGACAAGGACATGCTCCGGGAAAACGTCGGCCAGATCAGCCTCGGGGCGGCCATGATGGACGATGTTGTCGCCTGGATTCTCGTCGGCATCACCACGAGCCTGCACGTGAGCGGCACGTTCTCCGCCCTTTCCGTGGCGAAGTCGGCCGGTGCAGCGATGCTGTTCCTCGCGACCTGCTTTCTCGTCGGACGTCCACTGATCGGGCGATTCATCGACTGGCACAACAAGGTGGCTCCCGGTGCGGCTCCGCAGCTTTCCCTGCTGATCATCTGCGGGCTCGCCGGCAGCCTGATCACGAGCTGGCTCGGGCTCGAATCGATCCTGGGGATTTTTATCGTCGGCATCCTCTTCGGCTCGGCCAGCGGCCTGCAGAAGAACGCCGTTCATTCCCTCAGCCTGGTCGTCTCGTCGTTCCTTGCCCCGCTCTATTTCGGTCTCGCCGGCCTGCGGCTGAACATCTGGAGCGTGTACGAAGGCAACATGAGCCTGCTGCTCCTCACGGTGATCGCGGTCGCCTGCATCGGCAAGCTGCTCGGCGTCTACCTGGGCGCATGGGCATGCGGCCTGCCGCGCTGGGAGCGGCTGGCGATGGGCTTCGGCATGAACGCCCGTGGCGGCACGGAGATCATCATCGCGACCCTCGGCCTGTCGATCGGGCTGCTGACCCGCGAGATGTTCTCGATCATCGTGGTGATGGCCATCGTGACAGTGATCCTCTCCGGGCCGACGATGGCGTGGGCATTGTCGCACGTGCATCGTGACGACAAGGCCATCGATGACGCGCAGCCGCAATTCATTTACGAGGAAGCGCTGGAGGATCCCCCCGTCGCCCTGCACCTCGTCGAGCAGGAGGAGATCCGGCTGGCGAGGAGGCTCAAGGCTTACACCCGGGCGATGCGAGCGGACGCCGGTGCCCCGTCGCGGACGGCTGCGGCCGGCGTTCGTGAGCCGTTCGTCGCCGTCGCGGGGGTGACGGAAGCGTTTCTCGAGCAACTGACGTCTCAATCGCTTGAGCCCGGCACCAGCGTGCAACTGATCGCGCTCGAAAATCGGCTCCGGTTGCTGCGTTACCTCGAGGAAAGCGTGCGGTCGCTGTTCACGTCGAGTGTCAGGATGCCGGCTGACAGTGCCCTGCGCAGGCATCTTGATTCCTACACCGAGGGGCTCGATTTTCTCCTCGACACCATGCTCGAAGCCCTCACCACGAAAGACGCCACCGTGGCGGCAACGTTCGTGGCGTTGACCGAGGGCCGCAGCGAGATCATCGAGGGAGTCCGCAGCGACTATCTCCGTTCGGCGGCGACGTCCGACGCCACCGATCAGGCCGTGCTGTTCGAGGTCGCCCACGGCTTCGAGCAGACGGTGTGGCTGCTGCACCGCTTCGCCCTGCTGCTGCCGCAGGCCTGAGAACGAGACGAGCGGAGGGCAGGTCGCGGTGGAGGATGAAAAAAACGCACGCATGCCCTGGGCAGGATCGCTTTCCCCAGGGCATGCGTGGCCGATTCGGTTCTACGATGCTGCACGAAACACGGCCTACGGCAGGATCACCGTGTCGATGACATCCGCTCATCAGAGCGAAGCGCGCCTCGGTCGGAGGCAGGGCGCCGACGCCC